>JBLMWR010000462.1:0-2647 GCA_050257335.1 Deltaproteobacteria bacterium
ACGAATTCGACGCCGGACGTCTGATGGGGGGGGAGAAGCCAGGAGACGATTCCAGCTTGCCGGGTCGGGGGCCGACACGGTGACGGGAACGTGACGTGTAGGATGGTCGAACGTCAATTGCGAGGCGTGCAGCGCGATCGTTCCCTGCAGCGAATGTTTCGATCCGTATTTGCCGTCGCCGTAGATCGGATGGCCGCGGGCCGCCAGTTGCACCCGGATCTGATGGCTGCGCCCGGTGGCGGGGGTGATTTCAAGAAGCGTCAGCCCGCCGGATATTTGGATGCGGCGAAACCGCAAGTGGCTTTCGCGGGCAGAGGGTGATTGCGGGGCCACGGCGCGGACGACATTGGTTTTTTCGTTCTTGACGAGCCAATCGACGAATTCGCCGGAAGGGTCGGCCACGGTTCCTTCGACGATCGCCCGGTACACCTTGGTGACGGTTCCCTCGCGAAACTGCTCCGACAGCCGCGCGGCGGCTTTGCTCGTCCGGGCGAACAGCACGACCCCCGAGACCGGCCGGTCGAGCCGGTGGACGACCCCGACGAAGACGTTCCCCGGCTTCCTGTACTTCTCTTTGAGGTACGTCCGCACCATGTCGAGCAGCGACACATCCCCCGTCCGGTCTCCCGCCGTGAGCACGCGCGCCGGCTTCAGGACGGCAATGCAGTGGTTGTCTTCGTAGAGGACGGTGAGCATGTGAGGGGCTCTGTCAGTCGTTTCACTAATATCGTCGCGTAACTCCCGCGGGTGAGGTCGAAACGCAGCAACAGTTTCTTTCGCCCCGAGTACAGGTCGTCATCCGCCGGCTCGGCCTCCAGGTTGGCGACGGGAACCGAAACCGCGCGGGATCCCTTCGAGAAGAAGCTGTCGCGCGGATATTTTACCCGCAGTTGCCGCAGCTCCAGGCCAAACTCGCTGATGGTCTCGGTAATCATTTTCAGCAGCGGCGTGTCGTTCGGGTTCGCCGGATCCAGGTGCAGCCGCGCCGACGGCAACGGAAGTTGCGCGGCCTGAAAGCGGCTGGCCAGCTCTGGATTGAGCCCGTGGAAGAACGGCACCGGTCCGAGCTGCAGTTGGACATCGGCCAACTGCCCGGCCGGCGCTTCCTGTCGCAGAAAGCGCGTGAGCATCCGGTTCCACAGGCAGCTCTGAAAGGCCGCCAGGTACAATCCGCGGAGATCGACCTTGAGGCGCGCAAATGCGCCGCGATAATCGGGGCGGTCGGGAGGCTTGTCGGCGAGGTACGTCACGATGCTGCGGCGGTGCGAGCGGTCAAGCGCGGCTTTGCACTCCCGCCACTTCCCCCAGTGCTCGCGGAGAATCTCTTTCTGCCGGCGTTCGTCGGTGCGGTCGTCAGGATGCGGGTCGGCGAGGGCCAGCCACAGGGCCCGCTCGTAGTTCCCCGCGCACCACGCCTGCGCGATGAATTCCCCCGACACTCCCACCGAGCCGAACCGCTGATCGTCAAAATAATTCGCGAGACCCTCGACCCGCACCTGCGGCAGGGCCTCGAGCGCCCGGGCCAGCGCGGCGTCCGACAGGTCGCGGAGCACGATCGCGAAGCGGTTGGCGGAAATCTCGTGCGGCGTGAAGGGCTTTGCGGCCTGGGCGAGATAGCAAAGCTCAAAACCCTCCTCGGCCAGATTCCGCCGCGGACCGTTCTGCACGGTCACGAACTGGGTCGTGACGGCGTGCTTGTCCTTCAGCCCGCCATACGAGATCCGATAGCGGGGAATCTTCCAGCGGCGGGCGATCTCGTCGATGGCCTCGGGGGTGCCGATCGAACGTTTTCTCAGCCGGTAAAGCGCGTAGCTTCCCCCGTTCGCGGGAAACGCGGTCAGTTCCTCGACCTGAAAATCCTCGGGCAGGCGCTTGATCTTCAAAAGGGGGCCTCGCCGCCGATTTTAGTCGCCGGCACCGCGCGCCGCCATGCGGGACGGTCGAGTCCCGTCCGGAAGATTGAGGGAAGACAAGGAGAGGGGGAGTCAAGGAGAAGAGCATCTCAGGCTCCGCCGCGCCATTTTCTCCTAGTTCGCCTTGTCTCCCGTTCGCCTTGTCTCCCGTTCGCCTTGTCTCCCGTTCGCCTTGTCTGTCCCGCTTACGCCCTCCGGACCCGGGAGAAGTTGCGCAAGCGTGACGGACCCTGCGTGAAAAATCCGGACGAGGCGGTCATTTCGAGAATCAACCTCTGGATCCCTTGGCGATTAAAGTTGTTTGAATGCGACGACTGGAACTTACGCCGAAGGCGTTTCACTCGCCAGCCCAGGGTTCCCCGGCTGTGCCGGGGTACCCTGGGTAGATCGGGTTCAACGTCCCCCAACCCTGAAAGGGTTACACCAAAACCGGAGGCGGGGCGGTTACCGGCGCGTCGTCGCCGCGCGAGGTGCGCGCATGCGTGCCGGATGATCGGATATCGATCACGACAGGCGGCGCGGGCGGGACGACGCTGTGGAACCCTTTCAGGGTTCGTGCGATGGGTGGGGGCCCCACCCAGGGTATCCGCCGATGGCGGAAACCCTGGGCTGGCGAGTGCAACGCCTTCGGCGTAGGACCGCGGCGGCTCCGCCGCGCCATTTTCTCGTTATTCTCCTATTTTCCTTGCATCCATCCTTCAAATACTGGTGAAACGCCGTCACCAGCAATTCGC
>JBLMWR010000463.1:0-2723 GCA_050257335.1 Deltaproteobacteria bacterium
CAGCTTGCCGCGCTCGTCCGGCAGATCATCGATTTTCCCCGGCACCTCTCGCAGCACGTGGGGGGACTGGTCATCACCCGCGGCGCGCTGTGCGAGCTTTGCCCCATCGAGAACGCCACCATGCCCGACCGGACCGTCATCGAATGGGACAAGGACGACCTCGACTCGCTCGGCATTCTCAAAGTCGATTGTCTGGCGCTGGGAATGCTTACCGCCATCCACAAGTGTTTCGATCTCGTCGACCGCCACTATTCGCCGGACCGAAGTCCGCTGACGCTCGCCAATGTCCCCGCCGAAGACCCCGCCGTGTACGAGATGGTCAGCCGGGCCGACACGATGGGGGTCTTTCAGATCGAAAGCCGGGCGCAGATGGCGATGCTCCCGCGATTGCGCCCGGAAAAGTTCTACGACCTGGTGATCGAAGTGGCGATCGTCCGCCCGGGCCCGATTCAGGGAGACATGGTGCACCCCTACCTGCGCCGCCGCGCCGGCGAAGAAGCGGTTGAATACCCCGACGAACGGATTCGATCCGTCCTCGAAAAAACGCTGGGCGTCCCCATCTTCCAGGAACAGGCAATGCGGCTGGCGGTGGTGGCGGCGGGGTTCACGCCCGGCGAGGCCGACCAGCTCCGCCGGGCGATGGGCGCCTGGCGCCGCCCCGGCGTCATCGACCAGTTCCACAAGAAGCTGATCGATGGTATGCTGGCCAACGGCTACTCCGCCGACTTCGCCGACCGGGTCTTCCGGCAGATCCGCGGATTCGGCGAATACGGCTTCCCCGAATCGCACGCGGCGAGTTTCGCCCTGCTCGTGTACGTCTCGGCGTGGCTCAAGCAGTATTATCCGGCGGCCTTCGCCGCCGCGCTCCTTAACAGCCAGCCCATGGGCTTTTACGCCCCCGCTCAGCTTGTCGCCGACGCCCGCAAACACGGCGTCGAGGTCCTCCCCGCCGACGTCAACTGCAGCGCCTGGGATTGCACGCTGGAAGCGGACGGCACGCGGAGCGTGCCTGCTACTTTCGCGCTGCGCCTGGGCCTGCGGATGATCGCCGGGCTGTCGCAGGCGCTGGCCGAGCGCATCGTCGCGGCGCGCGGCGAGCGTCTTTTCCGCTCGATGGACGACTTCGCCCGCCGGACGGGGCTCAGCAGCAGCGTGCTGGCGCGGCTGTCGCGGGCCGACGCCTTCCACTCGCTGGGGCTCGACCGCCGCGGGGCCCTCTGGCAGTCGCTCCCCGAACAGAAGACGCTGCCGCTGTTCGACGACGTTCCCGCCGACGAACCGGCCGTCCCCCTCCCCGCTCTTTCGCCGCTGGAAGAAGTCGTCGCCGACTACCGCACCCAAGGGCTGTCGCTGCGCGGGCATCCGGTGCAATTCATGCGCGCCCGGCTCAGGCAACTGCGGGCGATCAGCTCGACGGAGCTGGCACACCGCGAACACGGCGAGTCGGTGCGTGTGGCGGGTCTGGTGCTCATGCGGCAGCGTCCCGCCACCGCCAGCGGGATCACCTTCGTGACGCTCGAGGATGAAACAGGGATCGTGAACCTGATCATCCACCCCGAAATCTGGGAGCGCCACCACCAGGTCGCCCGCCGCGCCCAGGCGATCATGGCCCGCGGTGCCGTCCAGCGCCGCGACGAGGTGATTCACGTGTTCGTCGAGCGACTTTACGACCTGAGCGAGCTGCTCGCCGGCGCCTCAGTCAAATCGCGCGATTTTCGCTGAACACTACTTCGCTTGGGCGACGCATTCCGGTTTGTCGTTGCGGGGGGAATTCACCAGCGTGCTGACGGGGATGAGTTGCATTTTTTCGGCGGGGAACGGTTTCAGAAGCGGCACCACGGCCTCGGGATCCTGCACGTCGCGGTCGAGCCAGAGGTTGTAGTCGGCGCGGTCGAGAATGACGGGCATGCGCGTGTGCACCTGCCGCATCAGCTCATTCGCGTCGGTGGTGATGATCGAGCACGTGTCGACCCCCGTCCCTTCGGGGCTGGTCCAGTGTTCCCAGAGGCCGGCGAAGGCGAACACCGAGGCATCGCGAACAGTGATGAAATATGGCTGCTTCGCTTTCTGCCCGGGGACCGCCTGCCATTCATAGAATCCGTCGGCGGGGATCAGGCAGCGTTTCTTTTTGAGTGCCGCGCGGAAGGCCGGCTTCGTCGCCACCGTTTCGGCCCGGGCATTGATCAGGCTCGAGGCGATTTTGGCCTCTTTGGCCCAGAAGGGAATGAGCCCCCACTTGAGGAGCGCCAGCTCGCGCCCGCTCCCCTGCTCCTGCGGCCGCACAGCCGCGACCGTCTGCGTGGGGGCGATGTTGTACCGGGGAGACCACTCGATCGTTTCGAGCACTCCGAAAATCTCCGCCAGCTCTGCCGGCGAAACCCGTAATGTGTATCGACCGCACATAAAAACAATTATAGTGAGTGACCCCGCGTTCCGCCGCTCGTAGTACCGCCTTCAGGCGGCTGCAGCGAACGAGTTGTCAGACCCGCCTGAAGGCGGAACTACGACCTTCCGGAGAATGCCACCATGCCTGATCCCCGCCGCCTGCTGACGCTCGCACTGTTCACTCTCGCTTCGCTCCCCTGCCCTACCCGCGCGGGCGACAAAACCGAAGCGGGCCTCGGGAAAATCGCCCCGAAGATGCGGGAATTCATCGAGGCGAAACAAATCTCCGGCGCGGTGACGCTGGTGGCACACAAGGGGACGATCGTCCACCTCGAAGC
>JBLMWR010000464.1:0-5944 GCA_050257335.1 Deltaproteobacteria bacterium
CGAAGGTTTCGCGAGCACCTCATCGACGATGCCGTATTCCCTCGCCTGGATGGCGCTCAGATAGCGGTCGCGCTCGGTGTCGCGGGCGATGACCTCGAGCGGCTGTCCGGTGTGCTGCGCGAGAATCTCATTGAGCGTCTGGCGGGTCTCGAGAATCTCCTTCGCCTGAATCTCGATATCCGAGACCTGCCCTCCCACCTGGCCGTAGGGCTGGTGGATCATGATCTTCGAATGGGGCAGGGCGAAGCGCTTCCCCTTCGTCCCGCCGGCGAGCACAATGGCCCCGCCGCTGGCCGACAGGCCTACGCAATACGTGGCGACCGGGCAGTCGAGAAACTGCATGGTGTCGTAAATCGCCATCGTGGCGCTGACCGACCCGCCAGGCGAATTGATGTACAGGTGAATGTCCTGATGCCGGTTCTCGGACTGCAGGAACAAGAGCTTCATCACGATCATATTGGCGCTCACGTCATGAATGGGACCGTCGAGAAAGACGATGCGATTCTCGAGCAGCAGGTCCCCGATCGTCATCTGCCGCTGACGCATGTAGTCGCGCGGCCGCTGGTTCACCGGCGCCACCAGCGCCGAATACGGATCGAACATGATGGTCCCTCAGGTGATGGTTTAAAAACTTGCCGGCCGCGGCCGCCAGGGATCGCACCCCCCGGAATTTCACGGGTCGGAATTTCATCCGTGAATTTCCGAATGCCGCAGGCGCCCGCTTACGTGGCGCCCGTTTCGGCCGACTGCGGCGCCGGTGCGACTTCCTGTCCGCAGACGGACAACTCGACCGCTTCGACGTCGTCCTTCCTTCCCGACTCGCCGGGGACGTCCTGGAACACGGCCTTTTCGAGCACCACGTCGACCGCCTTGCGCTCGAGAATCTGGGCTTCGAGGTTTTCAATCAGTCCCGTTTTCTCGAGCCGCGCCCTCACCTTGCGCGGGCTTTCGCCGCGCTGCATCGCCATAAAGGCGATTTCGACATCCTTGTCGTGCGGCGTGACTTCCAGCTTCTCCTGCGTGGCGATCTTGTCGAGCACGAAATGTTCTTTGAGCGCCTGCCGGGTCGTCGAAATCTGCTGCTGCAAAAGCTCGTTTTGCCGGGCGCGGATCTGTTCGTCGGTGAAACCGGCCTGCTGCATTTCGAGGACCTCGCGATGCAGGGCGTTTTCGACCTGCCGCTTGACGAGCGACTCGGGGAGGTCCCAGTTGGCCGATGCAGTGATCTTTTCGAGGACCTGCCGGCGGGTCGCCTGTCGCTGTTCATACGTGACCTGCCGCTCGAGGACCTCGCGGATTTCCTGGCGCAAAACGGCTTCCGATTCGACGTCAAGCTGATCGAGGAATTCCTGATTGAGCTCCGGGAGCCGCAAGCGCTGCACATCCTTAACTTCGAAGTGCACCGTCACCGGCTCGCTGCGCAGCTCGATATTCGAGGCCTCGGCCGAAATCTTCGTTTTCGCCTCGCGCTTGTCCCCCGGCCGCACCCCCTTCATCAATTTGTCGAAACCGGCGACTTCGGCGTCGGCGAACCGGAGGGTCGGGCGAATGCGGATCTGCTTCTCGACCGGCCGGCCGAGCTCGGTCCCGTTACTGTCGAAACGGAGTTCCGCCAGCACGTAATCTCCCCCCTCGGCCGGGCCGTCGTGCGGGACAAGCTGCCCGAACTGGGCGAGGTAGTTCTCGAGATATGCGTTCACGTCGGCATCCGTGATCGCCCGCATCGGCCGCTTGATCGACAACCCCGCATAATTGGGAAGGTCGAATTCGGGACGGACTTCGATGTCGAACTCGTAGGTGAAGTCCCCCTCTTCGGGAAGGACCAGATTCTCCACGTCCAGATCGGGTTCGTTGATCGCGTCCAGTTTGTGGTCTTCGCCCAATTGCTGCAGGCTCTGCATCAGCACTTTCTGCCGAACCTGCTCGCCGACTTCCTTGCGAAAGCGTTTTTCGATGAGTTTCCGCGGGACGTGGCCCGTACGGAACCCCGGCACGGCCGCCGTCGTCACAAGGTCTTTGATCGCTTCATTATAGAAATGGTCGAGATCCCCGCGGGGGACCGTGACTTTGACGTGCTTTTTGCACGGCCCGGCGGTCTGAATGTCCACCGTCAACGACATTTTGAACGGGGCTTCCTCCCCCTCTTCGGCCACAGCCGTGCCGGAAGTCGCCTCGGTTTCTTCAGATTCGGGAATGTCGCTCTCGTCTGCACTCATGTTGGCCTGACCGTGATGTGTTTTTTCTGGAAAAGCAAGAGCGGGTGATGGGGTTCGAACCCACGACAACCACGTTGGCAACGTGGTACTCTACCACTGAGTTACACCCGCAGTTTGCGCGTCCGCCAAGGGGTCGATTATAGGGGTCGATCAGGGGCTTGCAAGTCTAAACAAACGCTTGAAACAGAGAGGACGCGGCCCGTTCACTTTTAGACGCCGCTCCGCGTGCCGCTCGACGCGCCTGGCGCTTAACCCTCGCTCCCAAGCTTGCCTGGGATCGCACCGTGCGAAGCTCCCCTTCACGCGATCAGTGCGGCGCACGACGTCGGCGACGCATTACCGGTTCATGCCGCGGCGCGCTGCGGGCGGGGTACGGCGCCGACGGCCGCTTTGCGCTTTCCTCGCTCGAAGAGCATCACGCCGTTCCAGAACGTGGGATGGCCTGTCCGCGGGGTCTGCACGTCGAGCAGCATCCGGTACTCAAACGGGCTCTTCCTGATGAAATCGAGGTTGGCTTCCCGCACCTGCGGCCAGTTCGTGTCATCCACGAGCACGAGGCAGCCTTTGGCAAAGTACGGCTCGGCGAGGGTCAGTCCCGCGAGCTGGTCTTCGTAGGTGCTCGCCCCGTCGAACAGATACGCCCCCAGCGGCTCCTTGTGATGTTCCGCGAGGTATTCGCAGAAGTCGACTTCGTGGAATACGTGGCTCGGCCCCCGGGCGCGGTCGAATCGTTTGAGAAACGAGTTTCGCGGCGAATTCGTGCGCGAGAAATCGTCCACGCCGATGCAGATCTTGTTCGGGTTCTGGGCCATGCCCGCCAGCAGCGAAAAACCGTGCCAGACACCGATGTTGAGGTACGCGTGGCCGACCGACATCTGCGCGACGGCGCGATTGATGATCGCGCCGATGGCAAAAGTGGACATCCGCGGCACCTGGCAGACGTCTGCCAGCCGCAGTTGCATCTCCTCCTGCTTCTCGGGGAGACGCGTCATCCACATTTCGAGATGGATGCCGGCGTTGCGGGCCAGATGATTCAGCGCCCGGAAGCCCGACGGGCGGGGAGTCGTTGGTTGCAGCAGGCGGAACGAAATTCTCTGAACGTAATCGGCGAAATCCATGGCACCTCCCTGCGACTTTGCCGCCCGAACGGCGAAGAAATGGTCCTGACCCGCCGACGCGGGGTCATACTCCATCGTCGCCAACGCGTCAAGATGAACGGTCGGACAAGGCGCGCCAGCCGCAGTTGGTTGCATTCCCGCGATACCGGCGATAGAAGTTCGTGGGCGACGAGGAAGAATTCGTTCTTGAGACTGCCGCATTTCTGAAAACCCCGATGCGTTCGATCGTCTTCGAAAAGTTCGGCGAGCCGGCGGAAGTGCTGGCTCTGCGCGATGTGCCGGTTCCCGAGCCCGGCAGAGGAGAGGTACGCGTGCGCATGCTGGCGGCCCCGGTCAACCCCTCAGACCTGCTGTCCGTTCGTGGACAATACGCCCGGCTGCCGAAGTTGCCGGCGACGCCGGGATTCGAAGGAGTGGGAGTCGTCGACGCGGCCGGGCCGGGCCTGTTGGGCAGATTTCTGGTCGGCCGGCGCGTCGCGGCGCTCAACAGCCGCACGGGAAGCTGGGCCGAATTCGCCGTCGTCGCGGCGCGCCAGGCCGTGCCTCTCTCCCGGCGACTGCCGGTCGAACAGGCGGCCATGTTCTTCGTCAACCCCGCGACGGCCTTCATCCTGACCCGCAAGGTGCTCGCGGTTCCCGAGGGCGAATGGCTGCTGCAAACGGCGGCCGGTTCGGCCCTGGGGCGCATGATCATTCGGCTCGGCAAACGCTTGGGCTTCAAAACCATCAACGTCGTCCGCCGTGTCGAGCAGGTGGCAGAACTCAAAGCGATTGGTGGAGACGTCGTTATCGCCGATGCGGGAATGAACCTGCGCGAACAAGTCAGAGCGGCGACCGGGGGGAAAGGGGTGCGCTATGCGGTCGATCCGGTCGGCGGGGCGACTGGCGCGGCGGTCGTCGGATGCCTGGCTCCCGGGGGCCGGTTGATTTTATATGGCACGCTGTCGAACGATCCCCTGCCTCTGTCGTCACGAGACCTGATTGCCAGCGCGGCGACCATCGAGGGTTTCTGGCTGGGGAACTGGATGGCCCGTCAGAACCTCATCGGCAAGCTGAGGCTCGTTCGCATCCTGACCGGACTGATTCTCGAAGGAGTGCTGACGTCGCGAGTCGGTGAGGTTTTTCCCCTCAAAAACGTTGCCGACGCCGTCAGGACAGCCGAGAAAGTCGCCCGCGGCGGCAAAGTCCTGCTGAAGATCGCGGACTGATTTCGAATTTCGGAATTCGGATTCTTTTCACAATCTCCCTTCTTCCAGCATTGTATTTCCATCCTCGATCTTCCATCCTCGATCTTCCATCCTCGATCTTCTATCCTCTAATCTCCGTCCGGCGTGAAGCGTGAACGCACCGGGCTGCCGGCGGCCCCGCTTGCCGGAATTCCACCACGGAGCTGCGCCATGCCCCACCCCCTTCGTGCCCTCGTTCTCGGCGCCGGCTATGCCGGGCAGGGACATGCCGTCGCCCTGCGTCTGTGCGGCGTCGAAATCGCCGGCATGGCCAGCCGGACAGCAGACGTGGGCGCGAAAGTCGCCGCTTCGCTCCAAATACCGCGGTACAGCGCCGATTGGCGCGGCCTGCTGGCTGAGTTGAATCCGGACATCGTCGCCGTGGGGACTCCCGGAGGGACACATGTCGAGATGATCTCTGCGGCGCTCGATGCCGGATGCCATATTCTTGCCGACAAACCCCTGGCGACGACTGCCGCCGACGCGCGGACCCTCTACGAACAGGCGAAAACCAAGGGGGTCACGACGGCCTACGCAGCCAGCTACTGGTACCAGCCCCAGGCGCTCTTTGCCCGCGATCTGGTGGGCTCCGGCACGCTGGGGCGGGTCCTCGAGGTCGAAGGGGTCTCGCATTTCAACTGGCCCGCGCTCATGCCGTTCGGATGGCCGCACCGCCTCGAATCCGGCGGCGGGCGGCTCAACAACAACTTTCCGCACAAGCTGGCCATCGCCCAGAACGTCCTGGGCGGAGAGGTCCTGGCCTGTATGGGAGAAAGCCGCAACGACCTGAAGAAAGTGCCGATCGGCCCGCACGTGCATGACTTCCGCGATTTCGCGAAACAGGCGATGACTCCCGAACAGGCGGCGAAGCTGAAATGGGCCGAGGTCAACAGCGACTGGTCATACACGGCCCTCTTGCGCATCGGCGACCCGGCGAAGAGTCTCGACGAGGCCGTTTCGGTCACGTTCCGGCATTCGGCCCTGCGGCTGGGGCGCTACGGCGATTACATCGCGATTTACGGAGAAAAGGGAACGCTGCACGTGGACGGCGCGTACATGCAAGGGCCGCTCTATCTCAAGACTGACGGGCCCACGTGGGAGGAGCTGGCGATACCCCTCTCGATTCGCGACAGCCTGCCGGACGAGCCGGACCACACGCAGCGAAACTGGAACCAGCTCGCCCGTGAATTCGTGGCCGACATCCAGGGTCGGCCGCACCCCCGCTACCTGACCTTCGGCGACGGCTGGATCTACCAGGAAGTGATCGAAACGATCCGCTCGAACAAGTGCTGGGTTTCCACACCGAAATCGAATCCGGTCGAATGACGTCGGCGCAGGCGTTTCCGCCATGAAGGGCGATCCGCCGCGGGAATGAGGTATCAGT
>JBLMWR010000465.1:0-3829 GCA_050257335.1 Deltaproteobacteria bacterium
TCCCCCGCCTGCTGGTCAGCGTCCGGAATGCCGCCGAGGCAGAGGCTGCCCTGGTTGGAGGTTGCGACGTGCTTGACGTCAAAGAGCCCGCGCGGGGAGCCATGGGCATGGCGGACCCGACGGCGATCGCGGCGGTCGTTGCGCGAGTCGGGGCCTCGCATTCGTCAGTGCCGGTGAGCGTGGCACTGGGGGAAGTCGCCGAATGGGAGGGGATGCCTGCCGTGCCGCGTCTTCCTGCGCGGATCGCGTACGTAAAGCTGGGGACCGCCGGACTGGGAAGCGACGCGGGGTGGGGGCGACGATTGGCCGATGTGAAACGGCGATTTGCAGCGGACTGGCGCGAAACCGCAAGCGACACGGAACCCGATTCGGTGAAGTGGATCGCAGTGGGGTATGCGGATTGGGAAAGTGCCCGGGGACCGTGCCCGGCGGAGGTGATCGACGGCGCGCATGAATGCGGATGTGCAGGGGTTTTGATCGACACGTTTTCGAAGGAGCGCGGACGACTCATCGACTGGCTCAGCATCGAGCGGCTCGAGTCGCTCGCGGCGCTGGCCCGGTCAAGCAGTCTCGAATTCGCCCTCGCCGGCCGGTTGCACGTCGGCGACCTCCCCGGCATCGGCGCCGTCTGCCCCGACATCGTCGGGATTCGTTCGGCGGCATGCAGGGCAGGAATCCGGACCGCCGAAATCGACGCGGCGGCAGTCCGCAGCTTTCGCGAGGCGCTGCAGGTCTCTTGGTCCACCCTCGCCCCGGCGAGAAGCCCGGTTCATCCGGGCGGTGTCAGGATCGCGCCGCGCGCTTGAACGTTCGTGCCGCATCATCCGCGATTTTGCTGATTCTTGAATCCGTCGGAAGGCGGGTCCGGGTTCATCAACGGTTCAACTTTCCCTGCCCGGGTCCCAAGTCTCGATCTCGCGTTGTGCGGCGCGGGCGTTGACCCAGCCGATCGCCGTCAGATTCGCGGCGGCGGCGGGGAAACTCTCATCCACGAGGCCGGCCCGGGCCGCCGCGGCGAGCGTCATGCCGCGCGGCACGGGGACTGATTTGACGAGGACCAGTTCCGAAGCGGCGAGGACGCCGGAGGTCCAGGCGGCGATCGAGTCGCTGGTGACCCGCCAGGAATGTTCGAGAGGCGCGTGGCCCTGAGCCTCGGCAGCTCTGAGGAAGCAGCCGGCGCACAGAATCGACATCGCTCCGTCGGCGACCGCCATCCGGACCTGCGGCTCGCTGCGGACGAGGCGCGCGTCAGGGAAGAAACGGGCCAGAAGCGAAGCGGTGAGGTCCATCGCTTCAAGCGCCAGCCCGTGGGCCGACTCTTCGCCCAGTTGATGCACCTGGTCCCACTCGCGGACGACGTTCGCCGCCGCGCCCCCGCCGGCGAGGAGCAGAGACGCCTTTCCGGGGCGTTGGGCGAGCACCTGCTCGATCAACTCCGGCAAGTGGGGCAAATCGAAGAGGCTGCCGCCGATCTTGAAGACTGCCAGAGGCCGCGGTTGCGAAGCCGGGTTCAGCAATACGTGCAGGCGTCTGGCGCGATTCGACGGGCTCATGGCATCATGCATTCTTCCAGATGTCGGCGAAGATTGTCAAATTGGGAAATCCAGTTACCAGTGTGGGAACTCAAACCACATCCGGAATTGAACTTGTGACGCATTGACTGCTCCGGTGAAATTGATCTTGGTCGATTCTCCAGGATGCCTATAATCCGCTTCCTCAATTCCTCTCTCTTTTGCTCACATCTCGATTCGTCGCCGTTCGCTGGAACCAGCCCCCTGCCGCGCACTTTGCGCCTGTCCGGCTCTGTTTCCGTGACGCCGCGTACCTGATCCTTTGGAACACTTCGCAGACAGGATGTCGCGCGAATGGTTGCCAACGGCCTGGCACCGCCTCCTCGGGGCAGTGTGGGCTCTGGTGATGATCGCGGTCTGCCTCGACGCGGTGGCGTCGGGCCCGGCCCGCGCGCCGACGATCCGGCTGCGAATCGAATGGTCGGCGGAGACGCCGGCCGTCTGGGCCGGCCGGCTGGCGATCCGCGGCGGCCGGTTTGAACAGCCGCAATCTCTGGGATTGGCCCGCGACGACGCCGGAACGATTGCGATCGAGGGGGGTGTGCTGTCGGTCCGGCGGCGTTCCGCGCGACCAAACGACGGCCTGGAAGTCAGCGTGACGGCTTCTCCCGATTCGCGGCTTGAACTCGAGCTGCGGGACCAGAACGACAATCACGTTCCGCAGATGATTCATCTGGTGCTCGCCGATTGTTTCCACAAGCCGCGGATCATTCCGCCGGAGGGCGCTCGCCCTCGCGTCGTCGTCCGCCGCGTTCCCGGGGACGCCCTGGCGGTGAGCTTCGAGCGGCCGCACCTGGTGTTTGCTCCCGAGGAATCGTTGCGGACCGCGGTGGCGCTGAACCTGCTCGACGCCCGCAGCGCATCGGACAAGCCGGCACGAGCCGTGCTCAAATGGAAACTGCTCCCGGCGGGGGGAACCCGGCCGATCAGCGAAGGATCGACCACGGTGGCGGCGCTCGTCAATCCCACGACTGCGGTGGAAGTGCCTCTCGAGCTGCGGCTGCCGCGAGAGGAAGGAGTTTACAACTTGCGACTGGCGGCGAGCGGGCTGGGATTTGCCGACGTCGAACGGGTGGTGCAACTGGTCGTCATCGATTCCGCGCGCGGCGGCGAAAAAGCGCGCGGCGCCGGAGAGGAGAAGCTGGTCGATTCGTTCGAACCCTCGCCCGTGAATCTGTTCCGCAAAGTCCCGGCCGGATCGTTGCGGCCCAGGCACGATCACGAGCGATCCCGATCGCGCAAATTCAAGCGTTCGCGCAACGAACCGGAAGATGAATCGGGCGGACAGGCGGAGACCAGCGTCGTGGCGTACAGGCTGCACGTGTCGCACCCGGGACATCCTCACCGGCTGGAACTGGCGCTTTCACCGGGAACCGAACAGAGCCTGTCGATCACGCTGTGGCAGGACGACGAAGAGGGCCGGCTCGTCCCCTGCGGACCGGAGGAAATGTTTCCCGTGGCGGCGCCGCAGGCCGGAGCGGAAGCCGAGGCGTGCGTCTTCAGGCAGTTCTTCTGGCCGCAGGACCGGGAAGTCGTTGTGTCGATCGCCGGCCGGCGATCAGGCCGCACGATCGACGTCACGCGCGTCAGGCTGTATGACCTCGGCGAAGCGCTCCCGGGAAGCGGGATGAGCGGGTTGGAGCCGGCTGAGGCCGGCGAGCCCGGACTGCGACACCGTCTTCTCGGCCGGTATCTCCACAAACCGGATCTGGCTTGGAATTTCGGTGCCCCGCAGTTTAATGACGACGCCGAACGCTCGCGCCTCGACGACTGGCGGACGTTTCTGCTGGCCGGCCGGCGGCTCACGGAGTGGCTGTGCTTTCAGCAGCAGTCGGCGCTGATGCTCGCCGTCTACGCCGACGGAACGACGCTGTATCCCAGTGAGCGGGTGGAACCGTCGCTCTTGTACGACAGCGGCCGACTGGCCTCGAACGGGCAGGACCCGGCAGCGAAGGACGTGCTGGAGCTGCTGCTGCGGCTTTTCGATCGAGAGGGCCTCGCGCTGGTCCCCGAGATGCAGTTCGACGCGCCGCTTCCCGATCTGGAGCGCCTGTTGCGGGAACCGTCAGAGATGCCGGAAGATCTGCTGCTTTTCGACGGCGAAGGACGGACGCGCGACGAGGTGGCCGGCGCTGCGGGCGGGGCTCAGCCCGGCTACAACATTCTTTCGCCGCGAGTGCAGCAGTCCGTGCTCGACGTGGTTCAGGAACTCGTCGAGCGCTACCAGGCGCATCCTTCGCTGGCCGGAGTGGCGTTCG
>JBLMWR010000466.1:0-7972 GCA_050257335.1 Deltaproteobacteria bacterium
GGCTGAATTCAGCGGAAACTGGCTGGATGTCGTCGCGCCCCCGAGGTAACTGTGTGCTCGTTGCGTGACGTAAACCATTACACCAAAACGGGAAACGAGCATGACGACGAACGACAAGAACCTCGAAATCGGCGACGACCTCGAAATCACGAAGACGACGCGGCGGGCCGCGGGGGCGGGGACATGGGTTTGCGGTCGGATGAACGGCCATCGCTTCGACGCCCTGGTGTTCCCCGCGCACGCCGAGAACGCCGACTACGAATTGGGCGACAGCCGCATCAGCAAGCTCTGGGTCCAGCGCCTCGCCGACAAGACCGAGGTCGCCAACTTCGACCGCGGTTGGGACGTGCGGCCGACGACCGACGAAGCGGCAGCGAGTGGTCAGCGGCCAGCGATTGCGAGTCAGCCGCGGTCAACGCATCGGCGGCGTGACGGTCGAGTCGATCACGGTCAGGACGCGCCGAGCCAAGGCCAGCAAGATCACCTACCGCGAGATCTTCGGTGAACTGCGATTCCATGAGGCCTTGGGGGGGCTGGTGGTGCCCATTCCTGACGAAGCCATTGGCCAACGCAGAATGTGGCGGGAGGTTGTCGCTTTCCTCCGGGAAGCGAAGCGGCCTATGCATCTTGCCGACATCGCCAAATGCCTCAACATTACCGATTCGTCCCTCACGAGTTATCACATTCGAAGGGCGATGCAAACCGGCCTGATTCGTAAGATCGGCTCGTCTGGCGGCTGGGTTGCAAATGAGCCGACCGTTGGTGCCAATCGGCGAGTGTAAAACGTGTCAGGTTTCTGGAGTACGGACAGACATCCTCCGCATGCCGTGGTTTTCCTGGCGGATTGTTTGGTGTCCGAAACATTTGGAGCGATTCGTACCAGCCCGCCGCGCTTTCTGCCGCCTTTGGCGAAATCCGAGAGAATCGCCGAAACATTTGGAGCGGCCCCTGCGTTAATTGGTATGAATCGCAATATGAAACGCCGCGGCTGGCGCGGAAGCATTGAAAATAACAGGATCATAGAGTCGATGCCCACGCAGGTCAGGTTTGAGGCCGGGTCGTACCGCGACCGTGACGGGCGGGTCTTCTACGGCGAGGATGGGGAAGTTTACCGGGCCCTCAGCCGGCAGGCGCTGAGCGAGTGGGAGGCAGTCCGCGCCGCCCGTTTTTTCAAGAAGGCCATGGCCGATGGCCGGGTGGTTCGCACCGACATGGTCGCTCGCCCGCCGGGCGAACGGGAAGGGTACGAAGAGACGTGGGCCGCCGTGCTCCAGCACGAACCGATTCCGTTTGTTTCGTATCCTTACGAATGGTCGTTCGGGATGCTCAAGGACGCGGCGCTGCTGCACCTCGATCTGTTGCAGGCGGCGCTTGATGCGAACGTGACGCTCAAGGACGGAACCGCGTACAACGTGCAGTTCGTGGGATCCCGTCCGGTCTTCATCGACGTGGCATCGTTCGAGCGGCTTGCGGCCGGCCAGCCGTGGGCTGGCTATCGGCAGTTCTGCCAGACCTTTCTCTACCCCCTGCTTCTGCAGGCTTACAAAAATATCGCTTTCCATTCCTTCCTGCGCGGGTGCCTGGCGGGCATCAGTCCGGTGGAATGCGCGCGGCTGATGTCGCTGCGCGATTTGGTGCGACCTGGGGTCCTGACGCACGTCTGGCTGCACGCGCGGCTCGAAGCCGACCGGGGATTGGCACAGAACAATCTGCAGCAGGCGCTGCCCCGCGCTGGTTTCGACAAGGCGCTGATCAAGAACAACATCGCCGGGCTGGCGCGGATCATCAATCGCCTGAACTGGAGCCCGTCGGAGTCGACATGGTCGACGTACGCCGGCAACAACACGTATTCGGAAGGCGACCGGCGCCGCAAAGCGGCGTTTGTCCGCGAGGCGGTCGCGTCGCGCCCGCCCGATCTGGTTTGGGACTTGGGCTGCAATACGGGCGAGTACTCGCTGATCGCCGCCGAACACGCCCGTTACGTGGTCGCCATGGACGCCGACCACCTGGCCGTCGAACGGCTGTACCAATTTCTGAAGTCGCCATCACGGCCCGCCGCGGCGGGAACGATTCTGCCGCTGGTTTCGAACGTAGCCGACCCCGCTCCCAACCTCGGCTGGCGCGGTGCCGAACGGAAGTCGCTCGAAGCCCGGGGCCGGCCCGACTTGACGCTGTGTCTGGCGCTGGTGCATCACCTGGTGATCGATGCCGGCATCCCGCTCCACGATCTGCTCGCATGGCTGGCCGGCCTGGGGACGGACCTCGTGATTGAATTCGTCGCCAAAGGGGACTCCATGGTCGAGGCCCTATTGCGGAACCGTCGCGACGCGTGCGCCGACTACGGGCAGGAGCATTTCGAACAGTGCCTGAATGAATTCTTCGACGTCGCCCGTTCGGAAGCGCTGGAATCGGGGACGCGAACGCTTTATCACGCCCTGGCCCGCCCGACATCATGACGGCGTTTTTTTTCCGCCGCCGGCGCGGCACGGCCGATTCCCCCGTCCCGGCAGTTTCCCGGGCCGCTCTGCCCCCGCGACCGGTGTGGCTCGAATTTCTGGACCTGGTCGTGCTCACCACGTTTGCCGTCACGCAGCCCGTTTTCGACCGGCTGGGAGAGCGGCCGGCGTTCCTTTCCGACTCGGGCGTGGGACTGCCGGGAGTATTGCTGCTGACGGCGACGCTGGCGCTCGTGGTCCCGGGGGCGGTCGCCGGTCTGGTCTGCGCGATCGGACGGCTGGCGCCCAGATGGCACGTTTCCGTGTATGCCATAGCCGTTTTCGTCCTGGCGGTCGTTATGGCGCTGCCGGCAGTCAAGCGGATCAGTTTTCTGCCCCCCTGGCTGGCGATCAGCATGGCGCTGGGGCTGGGGGCCGGTGCGACCTGGAGCTATTTCGCGTTCCGCCGGTTTCGCTCGCTGTTCACCGCGGCTGCACCGGCCGTCGCCGTCTTTCCCGCGGTGTTTCTCTTCCATTCGCCGGTCTCGGCTCTGTTATCGCCCCCCCTGAAGATTCAAGCCGATCGCTGGAACGCGGTCCCGGTCGTGCTCGTCGTGTTCGACGAATTTCGCAGTACCACGCTGCTGAATGAACGTCGCGAGATCGACGCCGAACGGTTTCCCCACTTTGCTGAGCTGGCCCGTGGGGCCACCTGGTTCCGCAACGCCACGACGGTCAGCCCGGACACGGGGCTGGCCGTCCCGGCCCTGCTTTCGGGAAAATATCCTGCTTGCAACACGGTCCCACTTCCGGGCGATTTGCCGCAGAACCTGTTTTCGATTCTGGAAGCGACCGAAGCCTACGAAATGGCGGTCTTCGAGCCGGTCTCGCGTCTTGCTTCGCTGCGGGCTGAAAACCACGCTGCGTCGGCGAAGAGGCCGGTGCTGAGCCAGCTTGCGGCGATCGTTCCGACGCTCGCCCGCGTCTACCTGGTGCATCTGGCGCCGGTCGATCTCCAGCGATACCTTCCCGATATTCCGCGCCTCTGGTTCGGGCTGTCGGAGCTGCGCCCGGTTGACCCATCGAAGCGCCGCGGCCTGTTCCGCTACAATTGGGGAGCAGACCGCAGCGGACAGTTCAACCACTTTCTCGACTGCCTCGAAGATTCGCCGCGTCCCGGCCTGCATTTTCTTCACGTCCTCCTGCCCCACGTCCCCTGGTGCTACCTTCCGTCGGGACGAAAATATCTGGCCGACGGCCGGCAGTGGGAATTGCTGAACTTCGACACGCATAGCGATGTCTCCGACTTCTGGGGAACCGACGACCTGTATGTCGTGCAGAGCCAGCAGAGGCAGATCCTGCAATTGCAATTCGTCGACCGGCTGGTGGGACGGCTGCTCGCCAGACTCCGCGAGACGGAGTTGTACGAGAAGTGCCTGCTGGTGGTTACGGCCGACCACGGCATCTCGTTCCGATCCAACGAGGCGCGCCGCCGGATGACATCCGGAAACGTCGCCGACATCATGCCGGTTCCGCTGTTCATCAAAACGCCCGGCCAGGGTTCCGGGGCGATCAGCGACAGAAATGCGGAAATTATCGACATTCTGCCGACGATTGCCGACGTCCTGGGGATCGAATTGAAACTTCCCGTCGATGGTCGGTCACTGCTGGAAACAACGTCCCCGGATCGGGCGGAAAAGAAGATCTTCGCGCCGGACGGACTGGAGTCGGTCCCGCTTTCCATTCCGCAGTCTTCCCGGGAGCGTAACGAAGTGCCGTCGCGGTTTGGACCGGCGGGCGAGCCCGACGCTCTGTACCGCATCGGTCCCCATCCGCAGCTCGTGGGACGGAGCGTCGAGAATCTGACGATTGACGACCGCGAGCCGGTCGAAATCGATCTCGTCCGTTCGGACACATTCTACAGCCCCGATCCGCAGACTCTCGTTCCGTGTTACTTTGAAGGGAATGTTTCGGCGCCGGCCAGGTTCGAAGCCCCGATCCCGATCGCCGTGGCGGTCAACGGCACGATTCGCGCCGTGACCCGCACCTACCAGCTCGACGGCGTTCGCGACCGTTGGTCGGCCATGGTCCCCGAATGGGCACTGCGGGAAGGGATCAACGATGTGCAGTTTTTTACGATCTCCGGCACCGCCCCGAATCTGCGCCTGACGCACTGCGTGGTGAAACCACGTTTGTAGTACCGCCTTCAGGCGGAAGACGACAGGGCTGTCGGTTCGGCATCGCCCGGCTGAAGCCGGTACTACGAACAACCGGCCGTCTTGCGATGGAACGCCGCGCGGGCCAGCGCCAGCGCGCCGTGGATGACGACTTCTTCCCCCAGCGCCGCCGGGACGATTTCGGCGATGCCGGCAAACGGCTGGAAGACTTCGGCCCGGCAGGCCCGCCGCACAGGCTCGAAGAACAGGTCCTCGCCGATCAGCGACACTCCTCCGCCGATGACGATCCGGGCCGGGTTGATCAGCGTGATCGCCTGCGCCAACGCCCAGCCCAGCGTATCGGTCGCGTCGCTGAGCAATTCGCGGCTGAAGCGGTCGCCCAGTGCGGCCGCGTGGGCAATAATCCGCGTCGTGATCCGTCCGCGATCCCCCTCCACGAGCTTCATCAGCGTGGCAAACCGCTCGGAGAAATTCCGGGGGGTGCCATGCGCCGGCGGCGCGTCACGATCCCGCGTCGGATTGAGCGGGGCAAAATGCCTTTCGACGCCCCCCGTTGCCTCTTCCCACCCGGCGATCGACCGGCGGGCGCGATCTTCAATGCCGAAGCCGGACGCGATCGACTCCACTGACGTTCCCGTGAGCGACACGTGCCGCGGCGCACGCCCCGGCCGCAAATGCCCGATCTCCATCGCTCCCGCCCCGCTGCCGCGGAAAATCTCTCCCCCGCAGATCAGACCCCCACCGATCCCCGAGCCGACCGTCACATACAGCACCGGGTCGAATCCCCGTCCGGCGCCGAAGCGGGCTTCGGCGTACGCCGCCGTGTCGGCATCATTGTGCAGCACGGCCGGCCAGCCGAAGTTGACGTCGAACCATTTCACCAGCGGAAAGTTCTCCCACCCGGCGACCTGGTGGCTGGTGACGATCAGGCCCTTGTGCGTATCCACCGGGCCGCCGAAACCGATGGCGACGCCGGCGATCTGCGAACGCGGGATTCGCGCCTTCCCGAGCAGCTCGTCGATCCCTTCGATGATCTGCTGCTGAATTCGCGAAGCCCGCTGCGAAGCCTCGATCGGTCCGCGCCAAACCGCGCGAAACGGCTCTCCTTCGCCGCGCCCCACCGCGATCTGAAGTTTCGTCCCCCCGATTTCGATGCCGACGTACCAACCCACCTCAATTGCCCTCAAAGACCTGCTTCTTGATCTTTCCTGTGCCGTCGTCATACCGGCCGACGCGATTGATGCGGGCGAAGAGGTCGTTGAGGATCCAGTGGAAGACGACGAGATGGACCGATTCGACCATCCCCATGTCGAACAGGGGAACGTGCAGGCTTTTGGCGGCGGTCTTCATCAGCTTGCCCCCGTCGTAGCCGGTGATCCCCCACGTCACGAGCCCCTGGGCGTTGGCCCACTCGACGGTTTTCAGAATATTGGGGCTGTTCCCGCTGCCGCTGATCGCCACCAGCGTGTCCCCGGGCGAGGCGTAGTTCTTGAGCTGCTCGACGAAGACCCGGTCGAACCCTTCGTCGTTCCCCCAGGCGAGAATGTTGGGGGTGTTGTCGGTAAGGCTCAGGATCCGCAGGCGGCGCATCTTGTCGTTGGTGAAGTCTTCGCGGCGGAGCGTGTTCTTCCCCGCGTCGGCGCAGAAATGCGAAGCGTTCGACCCGCTCCCCCCGTTTCCGCAGATGAAGACGAACTTCTGCCGCTCCCACGCCGAATACATGTCGGCCGACAACCCCTCGATCTGTTTGTGATCCAGCGTCCGAAAGACTTCGGAACAGCGGTCGAGATATTCTCCCACGTTCAATTCAGCGCCTAACATGACACGCATCCTCGATTCGGCAATGCAAAGATTCCCACGAGACACTCTCACTGTCGCTGGTCGCTCTGACTTTTCCCGCCCTTCATAAGGGGGGGCAGGGGGGGCCGGTGAAGCGGTCCAAACACTTCCATGCCGATCAGTCCGTGCCTGTCCCCGATTTTCAACGGCCTGACAGCACTCGTCAATTTATCAGTTTCGTGGCCTCTGTCATAGACAGGCTGAGGAGTCTGCGTCTGATCGGGTGCATCCGTTAAATGGGGTGGGTGGCCTTTCCGCTCTGAAGAGGCCCGGGGCACTTCAACATCGAGCCGCGGCAGGTTGTCACGACTCTGTAACAGCCTTTTCGGCAGAAGTTCCATTTTACCGGTCGCGAGGGAATAATGTGCGCTGTGCTCGCCCGTTCCATGCCTGGGAGCGACGCCATGAATACAAGACTGTGCCTGATGCGGATCGCGGTCTGGCTGTTCATCGCCGGCAGCGCCTTGGCCGCCAAGGCTGCCCAGACGCAGTTCGCGTCGGATTCGCCCGCCAGGAAGCCGATCGCCCGGAACGCCCAGATCGCGCCGGCATTCACGCCGGCTCAGGCACAAATCGACTATGCCGACGCGAAGTGGATCGTGTGGACGACTTACGAGACCCTGGATCGCGATTTCAAGAAACGGGTGCAGACGCGTCGGACGCGGTACTTCCGGCAGAAACTCGACTCGCCAGACGCGCCGCAGGTTTTCGAAATGGCTGCCGTGTACTCGCGCCCCGTTTACGCCGTGTTGGACGACGGCACGGTGCTATTGTCGTACGGCCACGAACTGGTCTGGGCGTTCCCGGACGGCAAGGACAAGCAGGAATACCTGAAGTACGAGGGGCACGACCTGAAAGTCGTCGGAGGCTTTCGGGACGGATTGCTGGTGCAATCGGACCGACACCCCGAAGCGGCGCCGGTCTACTTCGTTCCTTTCGAAAATCGCGGGTTGCGGTTCGACAGACGGTTTCTCGTCACCGATGAAGCCGGTTTTAAGCCCACGTCCCGGCCCTGTTTTGCAAGAGGGGGCGATTGGCTGGCTTACGGTCAGTTCCTTACCAATCTTCGCACCCGGGAGCGCCGGAAGGTCCCCGATCTGCACGCCAATGCGATGCCCACCGCGTGTGACGGCGAAACGCTCATTTTCTGGGGGCAGACACAGGTCGCCGTGGCCCTGCCGGGCGGTCGGCAAACACCCATGCACCTGAGCGAC
The DNA here is from genome assembly GCA_050257335.1 of Deltaproteobacteria bacterium. GTDB lineage: Bacteria > Planctomycetota > Planctomycetia > Planctomycetales > Planctomycetaceae > JACQFH01. The sequence continues at coordinate 7,666 of JBLMWR010000466.1, forward strand.
CCTGCGGGCAATATCCGATTCGTCTTCGCCGTGAAGCACGGCATCGGATATTTCTTCGACTACGATACGACCCGGCGTCAGGAGCGCGTGCTGCGGGCCTTCCGCGTGAGTGAGAAACCGAGCATTTCGAAAGGACTCCTCACCGTGCAGGTCCGAAATCCGCTCGACGGCGCGAGCCCCATTCTCGACTTCGCGAAAATTCCGCATCTCAAGACCGATGAAGCCCTGATTGTCTGGGACGGGGCCAAGTGGGTCACAATCCCCTGGCTCGATGACATCGACGGCAGCAAGGGCGAATAATGCGTTG
>JBLMWR010000467.1:0-3325 GCA_050257335.1 Deltaproteobacteria bacterium
ACCGCGCCAGGGCGGCGGCGACCGGTTGCGCGTATTCGGCCGGGTTCACGCTGTACCAGTTGTCGATCGGGATTTCCATCTCTTTGTTCTTCGGATCGAACGGGTTGAGCAGGACGATCGTTTCCCAGATCGCGCGGCGGAAGGGACTCTTGTCGCGGCGCTCGGCGTAATCGCGCCGGGCCGCGAGATCGGGCGTGTATTCCTTCAGGTCGAGCGCCGCGTATTTCCGCGAATCGGCCTCGTTGAGGTTCTGCTCTTCGTTGGGGAGCATGAAGAAAATGCCACCGGTGTCGCGACACAAGCGGACCTGCTCGTACGGCCCGAAGCCGCTCAGCGAGGCGTCCATGCGGTGGCGGAAGCCGTCGAACGGGAGCAGCTCGGCGAAGGGGGTCTCGGGGCCGCGGCGGATAGGGAGGTAATGCAGGCCCCCCGTCTGGGGATGCACCCAGCGGACGTAAGCGTAGAGGTTCCCGAACACCGATTCGCGCCCCAGAAAGTAGATTGGCGCGCTGGCGCTTCGGGCCTGCCGCAGCGTCTCTTCCACCTGCTCCCCGTCGTCCCCCGCCTCGTCGCTGATGACGACTACCACCAGCTTGCGCTTCCCCTGCACGGCCTGCCGCCGGTATTCGCTGATCACTGTGCCGACTGCGTGGCAAGTGTTCTCGATGCCCGACTTGTCGATCGGAATGGCGTCGATGGCGTTCATGATCGCCGGGACGTCGTCGGTGGGCTTCTTGCGGGGAAGCATGAAGTGAACCTCCTGGCCGAAGCTGACGACGGCCGAGAGGAGCACGTCGGCCTTCACGTCTTCGTCGAAGAGCTTGAGTTCTTCGTAGACGCGGTGGATCCGTCCCTTCAGCTCCTCCTGATCGTCCTTCATGCTTTCGGATTCGTCAAAGAGCCAGACGACGAGAACTTTGCTCTCGCGCATCAGGCGCACCAGCTCCTGCGTCATGCGATCGAGCGCGGGGCCGTAGCCTTCGACGACGGCCCCCACCTCGCCGGCGATCTGTCCCGATCCCAGGTCCCTCCCCAAACTTTCCAGCCCGGGAAGCGACATGTCCCCCAGCCCGAGTCCCACAGTGGGGTCCTGAAACCCGGTGCCGCTGTCGATCTTCGCCTGGTCGACCGCGAACCCCCCCCCGCCTCCGCCGCCACCCCCGGTTCCTCCGCCGCCCCCCGCGCCCTCGACTCCGGTGACGACGGCTCCCCCGGGAACGAGGTTCATCGATTCGGCGATCTCGGTATCGGTGTTGAGGGCGGTCGTGAATTCCTCGGGGGTCCGCGCCTCGTCGCTGAAAACCGACTCGATCCCGGCCAGGGGCGAATTCGGGGCCCCGGCAATCGTCACCAGGGTCATGGCCGAGAGGGCCGCGACGTGCACGAAGATCGACAGCCCCAGCACCGTCCAGTCGCGTTTTCGGAAGGTCGCGTTACGGGAGAACATCGGTGAGTGTCCCCGCTTATCAAAGGGCTGCTACAATACGCCAAGCGACGATGAGGCGTCGGTCTACCGTCAGATGGAACTATGAATATTGTGCGCATTGACCGCCCCGTTGGAAAGTCCGAGTTCGTGCAATCCGACGGCACCGCCGCGGGGCGGGTTTCCAACGTGCCGGGCGCACCGTGTCCGTCGACGGAATGAGACGCGCTTCGGTGAATGAACGCCAGATGAATCGAGACGACCGCCACCCGCGAATCGAGCTGCGCGGGGTGCGCGTGCACAACCTGAAGAATATCGATCTCGACCTCCCCCTGGGTCGATTGATCGTCGTCACCGGCGTCAGCGGAGCGGGCAAGAGCAGCCTGGTTTTTGATACGCTCTTTGCCGAGGGGCAGCGACGGTACGTTGAGAGCTTTTCCACATACGCACGGCGTTTTCTCGAGCGTTTCGAGAAACCCGACGCCGATCGCATCGAGCCGATTCCACCGGCCGTCGCCGTGCGGCAAAAAGCCCTTGGCCGCTCGCGCCGGGCGACGGTCGGCACGATCACCGAAATCTACGACTCGCTGCGGCTTCTATTCGCCCGGGTCGGCGTGATCGAATGCCCCGCGTGCCGGCGGCGCGTCGAGCGGCACACTCCCGCCTCGGCGCAGACGGCGCTGGAAGTGCTCGAGCCGGGGACGCGGTTCATGGTCTGCTTTCCCGTCGGCGGCGGGGCACCCAGCACCCCGGCTGCTGCGGCGCAGCCGGGGTGCTGTCTGGCGGATGCTGTGGCGCTGTCGGCCCAATTGGCCGACTCCGGTTTCACGCGGCTGATCATTGGCGGTCGCACCGTCGTCACGGTCAGAGACGCCGGTGCGAGCTTCACTGTGGACGCCGGCGCGCTGGTGGTCGTCGACCGGTTGACGGCAGGCGCCAGCACCGGCGAGCGGCTCGCTGACAGTCTCGAACTCGCCTTTCAACACGGCGGCGGCGCGTGCGTCGTGCTCGCTGAATCACCGACCCATTCCACTTTCGACCGGCTTGTTGTCGACGGCGTCGAGTACAACGTTCTCTCTTTCAATTCGCGGCTCGCTTGTCCCGGTTGCGGCGCCGAGTTCGCCGATCCCGAGCCGGCCCTGTTCAATTTCAATTCACCGCTGGGAGCCTGCCCGCAGTGCCGGGGCACAGGAGAAGTCGAATTTGCCATGAAAAAAGGGGCAGGCACCGATCCGCAGGGGTCTTCTCCTCGAATGCAGGGCCGTCAGCACGAAGCGGGCCCCTCTTTCCAGCGGTGCCCCTCGTGCGAAGGCGCCCGCCAGCGGCCCGAAGCTCTGGCGGTGCGCGTTGCGGGCCGGACGATCGTCGACCTGACCCGGTTGACCGCCGCCGAATTGCTCCGCCTGATCACCGGGTCTGACAAAATGGGGTCAGGTTCCGAGCCTGGCGCCAACCCTGCAATAACATCAGGCGGCGGCGAGGTGCCTCTCCTCTTTCTGGCGGACGGCGCATCCGAACAGCAGCGGCAATTGTCGGCGCAGATTCTCGCCCAAACGACCGCCCGGCTGGAGTTCCTGATCGACGTGGGACTCGGCTACCTGACGCTCGACCGTCCGGCACGGACCCTCTCGGGAGGCGAAACGCAGCGCGTGCGGTTGACGGCGGCATTTGGCTCGAAATTCGTCAACATGCTGTATGTCCTCGACGAGCCGACGGCCGGGCTGCATCCGTGCGACACCGCGCGGCTGCTGGCGGCGATAAAGCAGCTGCGCGACGCTGGAAATACCGTCGTCATTGTCGAACATGATTCGACTCTCATCCGCCATGCCGACCAGGTCTTCGACATCGGTCCCGGGGCCGGACGAGATGGAGGGCGGGTTGTGTTCCAGGGGACGCCGAAAG
>JBLMWR010000468.1:0-6054 GCA_050257335.1 Deltaproteobacteria bacterium
CGTGATGTGCGTCGATCGTCGGAACGGGGAAATCCTTCACGACCTCAAGCTGTTCGACAACGAGAATCCCGAAGACACCCGCAAGTACAACAGCTTCGCGTCGCCGACGCCGGTCATCGAGACCGGGCGGGTGTATGTTCACTTCGGAAGCTACGGCACGGCTTGTCTCGATACAACGACAGCGGACGTGCTGTGGACCCGCCGCGACCTCCCCTGTCTCCACTGGCGCGGTCCCGGTTCGTCCCCCATCATTTACAAGAACCTGCTGATCGTCCATTTTGACGGTTACGACTACCAGTACATCGTCGCTCTCGACAAGGCGACGGGAAAAACGGTGTGGAAGAAGGAACGTCAGGTTGACTACGGCACCGACAACGGCGACATCAAGAAGGCCTATGCCACGCCGCTCGTGATCGAGGCGGGGGGGCGCATGCAGCTCGTCACTCCGACGTCAAAGGCCGCGCTCGCACTCGATCCGAATACGGGCGAGGAACTGTGGCGCGTGCGTTTCGACGGCTTTTCGGTGGCGGCGCGGCCCATGTTTGGACACGGACTGGTCTACATCAATACCGGGTTTCCGCGGGGGGCGCTGGTCGCCGTCCGTCCCGATGGACGAGGCGACGTCACCGCGAATATCGTCTGGACAGCCAGCAGGAGTCTGCCGTCGAAACCGTCGTCGCTGCTGATCGGCGATTCGATTTTCAGCGTCGATGATACGGGAGTGGCCACGTGCCTCGACGCGAAAACCGGCGCCGCCGTCTGGAGCCGGCGAATCGGGGGGGCGTTCACCGCCTCGCCGCTTTATGCCGACGAACGGATTTATCTGTTCGACGAGGACGGGAAGACGACGGTGATCGCCCCCGAGCGGGAGTACAAAGAGCTGGCGGTAAACCAACTGGCGGACGGATTCCGGTCTTCACCCGCGGTCGCCGGCCGGGCCCTCTTTCTGCGAACCGAGAAGAATCTGTATCGGATCGAAAAGCAACGATAGCGCATCGCCCGCGACGGCAGGATGGGCATCCAGGCCCGTCCGTGACTATTCCGGCCTGGCTGTCGTCGTTCCCTGCGAGGCCACGGGAACGAGAATTGTCAATGGCGGCGATCTGTCGTTGTTACGGACGACCTTGGAAGCCCATCCTGCAGACCGGTCGGCAAATCTTGCGCGGCCGGCAAAGTCAAACCGGGGCGGGTTTCGGGTGTATTCCGGTCGCGACGGAAGATTCGGCCATACTTTTTCACCTCCCGCCGCTTTCGGCCTCTGCAGTCGGAGACGTCGCGCCGATAACAACGAAGACCATGATGGCGGGGAATATTCCCGTCCCGTCCGGTGGTCTTTCCGCCGATTCCTTTTGACATGGACGTCCTATGCGGATCTTCACAAGCCGCCTGCCGCACGCGACCGTCACGATGGCCCTGTTGACGATCCTGGCCGGGTGCGGCACGTCTCGGGCGCGGCTTCCCCTCGCCCGTTCCGCCCCGACGGCGGCCCCGCCCCGAGCCGTCCTTTCCAACGTGATCGTGGTCCATTCCACCGCGGGATATTGGCCCGATTGCAACCGCTTTGTCGATCGGCTCGAACAGCAGGGCGCACCTGCCACCGTGATCCGTGGAATGGAGCTCAACCGCACTGCCGACCGCATCGTCGAGGCGCGCCGGGCGGGCGACACCCGCCCCCTGGTGCTGATCGGCTACAGCCGCGGGGCCAATGACGCGATCCGCCTGACGCGGCGGTTGCAGAAGCACGACATCGCCGTCGACACGCTCGTATTGATGGAAATGGCCGCTCAGGACAGCGTCCCCGCCAACGTCGCCGCGTGCCTGAACGTGTACAAGTCGTCGCCTGCCGACGAATGGGTCCCGGCGTTTCGCGGGCTTCCGGTCACCGTGGAATCGGCGCAGACGCACCTGGTGAATTACAACGTGCGGTTCCACGACGAGGCGGTCGAGCAGGCGTCGATCAATCAGTTCACGGTGTGCCAGAACCCCGCCGTGCAGGGGATGATCGTCGAGCGGGTCGCCCAGGCGGTGCGGCCGGCCGACGCGAGCGTGGAAATGCCCGAGACGCAGCTCGCCGGGGGGCCGCGCGAGTGGGGGGAGCGGCGCGCCGACGAGTAGCCGAGCGGGGGAGAGACGGAGTGCACGAGTGGGACAGAGAGTAAGCGACGACCTGGCCGTTCAGCGGCGAGGCGCAGCCGAGCCGAGTTTCTGTCGCACGACTTCTTCCATTCTCCGCACCACTTCGTCGAAGTTGAGGTCCGAGGTGTCGATCGAGACGGCGTCGGGGGCCGGTTTGAGCGCGCCGAATTCGCGGTTCGCGTCGCGCTGGTCGCGCCCCTCCTGCCGGGCGAGAATCTCCTCGAGCGGCACCTGCTCGCCCCCCTGGGCCAGGTCGTTCTGGCGGCGCAGGGCGCGCTTGAGGGGGCTGGCCGTCAGATAGAACTTGCATTCGGCCTGGGGAAAGGCGACCGTTCCCTGGTCGCGCCCTTCCGTGACGACGTCGGCGCCGGCGGCCAGTTGCCGCTGGAGTTCGACCAGTTGCCCCCGCACCCGGTTGTTGCCGGCGATGAACCGCGTCTGGTCGGTGACCGACGAACGGCGGATCTCGCGGGTGACTTCCGCGCCGTCGACGATGACGCGTCCCGAATCGAATACGAATCGCCCGCGTCGGGCCGCTTCGGCGACCGCCTCTTCGTCGCGCAGATCGACCCCTTCCTTCAGGCAGTACCACGTCACCGCCCGGTACATGGCCCCGGTGTCGAGGAATTGAAAGCCCAGTCTGGCCGCCAGCTCGCGGGCCGTGGAACTTTTCCCGGCGCCGGCAGGTCCGTCGATCGTGACGATCATGGCGAGTCGAATCGTACCTCGATGTCCGCAATTTCGTAGGAATTCAGATCGATGAGGACGGCATCGCCGTCGATGGCCAGTTCGCAGATCGTCTTCCCCCGCAAGTCGCGCTGCCGGGCCCGGGCGGGCGTGCGAAAACACCGCAGCCGGGCGCGGACCGGCCGTCCTTCGGTCTCCACCAGCCGCAGACCGGCGCCGCAACCGGCCCTGTGTGCAGGGGGCGGCGCGGGGGCGCTTTCCGGCGAATCCGCCGCCGCGTTCTCGTCGACCGGTTCCTCAGCCAGGGGCAGCATCTGCACGATCTGCACCTGCCGCGTCCCCAGGTGGAAAAACCACCCCGCCGAGCCGCTTTTCGGCGGACCGGACTGCGTCGCCATGACCACCGCCGGACACAGGGCATCACGCACCGATTCCATCGGGTAGTCCTGGTCGACGGCGATTGTAAACCGGAATTTGCGCTCGCTCTCGCGGGGAACGATCAGCAGGGTGTCGATCATCCGCGGCCCGGTCTTGCGGTGAAAGGGAAGCCCCGGTGAAATGATCGTGGTCCGCTGCTCGGGGGTGGCGATTTCGAGGTAATGCAGGCTTTCGATCCGCTCTTCCGCCGCTTCATGCGCCCCCATCATCGCCGATCGTGTGAGCGAGGCCGTTTCGTCATGCCAGGCGAAGCGCGCGGCGAAGTAATTGTGCCAGGGCTCGGCGTCGGGCATCTGCCGGACGTCGAGCTCGACGTCGATTTCGACGACCGGCCGGCCGCGCCACAGGCGCACCGTCTGCCGGTAGCCGGCAAGCGCCGTTCCCGAGGTCTGATCGACGATCTCGCCGGTTGTCACGATCTCTCCCAGGGCCGGCCCAATGCACGTAATCTCGCTCGTTTTCTGCCGCATTTCGGCATAATGCGTCTTCGTCTGCTCGGCCCGCTCTCCCTCGCCGACGGTTATCGTCCTTTCTCTGGAAAAACGGTAGTTCAACTGCTGGCTCAGCCGGTTGGGACTGCGGCCGTATCCCTTGATCTGCGCGATCCCGCCGGTCGTCTCGTTGAGGTGCACTTCGAAGAATTCGTTGCGCAAAAGTCCGGGCACCGCCAGCGGCGCGGCGGGACTGGGCGGGGAAGGGAGCGCCGCGGAATCGGCTGCGACCCAGACGAAGCCCGAGCCCGGCACATCCACAGTCAGGGCGTGGTGCGCGGCGTCCCATTGCACCCACGACTTTTCTGCGGCGGGGCGCGGAACGGCTCCCTCAGGATCGAGCGGCACGCTGACCACCCGGCGGAAACCGAGCGTGTTGAAGACCAGGTAGCCGGGGCTTTGCGTGGCGCCTTTCAAAATCAGGTTTGCGAGCGTGCCGGCGGATTCCGCGACGAATCGGTCGAGCCGCGCGCCAATTTCTGCGACCGCTTCGGCGGCGGGCTGCTCGCCCAAGAGCTCGACGTCGCGCTCGAGCGCGGCCGTGGCCGACGGCTCGGGAGCGCCCCCCGTGAGGAGTGTGCCCAGCCCCGCCAGCCAGGCGCCGGAATCCAGCCACGCGCGGCGGCGAACGTGTCCCGTGAAGCGGCTGATCGCGTTCTCTTCTTCCCGGGCCGCGGACTGAAACAGGTACGGGGTGAGATATTCCCCCGGTTTGTATGAGGCATGCCGCGTGGGGCTGTCGGTCCGCTGAAAGAAATCCGAAAAGGTGATGAACTTGCCCAGCACCGGTGCGTAGTTGTGGATCCGCCGCAGGTCGTCGAAGAACGGCGATTTGACTTCGGGCCAGCGGGCCAGCGCCACCGCCGCCACATGATCGTTATCCATCGACTCGGACATGCGGTCGGGAAAGCGGAGGTAGCTGACGGCCGCGTCTGCCGCCAGCGGAATCCGCGACCAGGCGTCGATGGACGTTCCCCCGGTCCCCTCCCAGCGGACTTTCGACTGCTCGGCATCGGGATAGATGCCGTCGTCGAGCACGACGTGCAGGGCTCCGTGAAAACCGGCCTTTTTGAGGATCTGCGGAAGCAGCGGAAAGACACCATACCGCCGCCGGCCCCAGACCACCGCCGGTTTCTGAAAGAGGTGCGTCGTCACCCGGCCGGCTTCGTCCAACTGCCACAGCACCGATTCCAGGGGCAATAGCGGCAAAGGACGCTCGCAGAGGTCGCCGCACACCAGGTCCGCAGAGCCGGCCGCGCATGCCTCGCGCAGGGCGCCGTAAACCTCCGGTGCCTTCGCGGCGATTTCCTCGAGATCGGCGGCCGAGGCCAGGACGCTCATGGCCTTTCGCGTTTGCAGCGCTTTGCACAAGTGCTCGTCGGCCAGGCGGGGGATGACCAGGCATAGATCGATGAGGTAGCAATCGACCGGGTAAAACCGTTCGCGAGCCTGCGCGAGCGCCTCGAAACAGGCGGCCAGACGCGTGCGGGCCGTCTCGGCGTCGCCGGCCATCGCCGCCTCAGCGGCCGCCACCGCCTCGCGCTGCAGGTGCACTTCGTCGAGATTGCTGAAGTGCCGCATTTTGCGGGTCAACAGCTCGATTTGAAGGTATGCGAATCCGAGCGCCAGGAAGTCCCCGGCCAGATCCGATTCGTCGGCGACGGCGCCCCCCCCGGGGGCCAGAGCCGCCGCCAGCATCGCCGACCGCTCGGACAGCCCTCGGACGACGGTGCACCCCTCACCTTGAGTCCGCTCAGCCCACCCGCCCGGGATCCAGCTTTCGCACGATTTGGGGACGAGGATGAGGCGTTTCTGGGCGCCGTCGGGGGGATCGTCGGCCCGATGCCAGCGCGGCAAGACTTTGGCGTCGGCGAGCAGGGCCGGATGCCAGGGGACGGCAAATGAATTCAGGATCGACGCGGCCTCTTCTTCCCCGAGCTCCGCCGGAAAGTCTTCGAGGCTGTGACTGGGGATGAGGACCATCAGATCTTCGTAATGCATGGGAGGTTATCTTAGCGAGCGGTGCTCTCGTTCGTAAAACGACCAACGGGCAACGGGCGGTGGGAACGACAAAAAGCTCGAAGCGGCCGAGGCTCGTCCCTTTTTTGACCGGTGGCTGCCCGGTAGAATGAAAATGCGATTCGAAAATCGATTTCTCGGGAACTTTCGGAAAATTTTTCACGTCGAATGATATGCCAGCCCGGATGTTTCATTTCCGGTTGATTTCAAATCGCGGAACAGGCCAGGTTTCCGGTTGACTTTGCTTGAAACGCTTGGTTAGCTTAATCTTAGGCCAAAACAT
>JBLMWR010000469.1:0-5904 GCA_050257335.1 Deltaproteobacteria bacterium
GACCACCTGCCGGACCCAGGTAACGTGCCGATCGAGCGTCGTCAGATCAATCTCTCTGTCCGGGGTGGTGTTTTCGTCAAGGATCGAGCCATAGCGGGCGATGAGGCTTCCGCGGGCCATGTCCCAGCGGATCAAAGTGCCGTCGAAGCTGGAGGAGACGATCTCGTCGCGTCCCGGAACGAGCGCGACGGATGTGACGACGTCGACGTGTCCGTTGAACTGCGTCACCTGCTTCCAGGTGTCGGCGTTCCACATCTTGAGCGTCTGGTCGGCGCTGGCGGTGATGACGAATTGGCCGTCGCGCGACAGGATCAGCCGGCGGATCGCTCCGCTGTGCGCCCGAAGCGATTTGCGCTTCTCCCCCATGAGGAAGTCCCAGACGTGGAGCTTGCCGGCGCGGTCGCCGACAAACAGCCGCTCCTCGTCGGCAGTCAGGGCGAAGCCGTTGATCTCGCTGGGATGGCCGTCCAGCAGTCGGATTTCTCCTGAAGGTTTTTCGGCGGAGCTCGCCCAGCCAGGGAACCAGCGGGCTCTCTGCTCGGGGGACGTCAGGGAGAACCACACGCCGCCGGCGAGGGCCGGCAGCGCAGCGGCGCCCGCCAGCGCCGAGAGGACGCGCCGCCGGCCTTTGTCGGGGCGAGCTCCATGAGCATCGCCGCGATATTCCGGAAGCTCCGGCAACGTCGTGCGATGACCCACGGGTGAGGTATCGACCAGGCGTGCCACGGGCGTGCCCTCCGGCGGCGCGGCGCTTTCCCCGCGCGCGTCGTGCCGGTCGCTGCCGGCGGCAAGCGGCCGCCCCGCGCGAAGCGCGCGGACGTCAGCCAGCACGTCGGCGGCCGTCTGATACCGCTCGTACGGAGATTTCGCCAGCAGTCTTTCGACAATCGCCGTCAGATCCGCGGGAATCGCCCGCGCCAATTCGCGGATTGGTGGCGGCGACTCGTGCACGTGCTGGTAAATCACGGCGGTGGAATCGTGACCCACGAAGGGAAGCCGGCCGCACAGCAACTGGAACAGCACGACGCCCAGCGAATACAGATCGGACCGGAAATCGACCACTCTGCCCAGTCCCTGCTCGGGCGCCATGTAATCGGCCGTCCCCAGCACGGCGCCCGCCGACGTGCGAGTCGCCGCCGAATCCTCCAGCGATTTGACGAGCCCGAAGTCGGCCAACAGAGCGCGGCGGTGGACGTTGTCGAGCAGGATGTTGGCCGGCTTGATGTCGCGATGCACGAAGCCCAGCCGGTGCGCAGCGACCAGCCCCGAGAGAACTTCGTCGATAATTGCCAGCGACTGATCGACGGTTGGGCGGTTGCCGCGCGCGAGGAATTGCGCGAGCGACATGCCGTCGACGTACTGCATGGCGAAGAAATGGTGGCCGCCGTCTTCGCCGATGAAATAGATCTGGATAATGTTCGGGTGAATCAGCCTGGCCGCCGCCGCGGCTTCGGCTCGAAAGCGGCGCACGAGATCGGGATCACGGGCCAATTCCGCCGGAAGCACCTTGATGGCAACCCGCCGGTCGAGGCTGCTCTCGTAACCCACGTAGACCTCCCCCATGCCCCCCTGGCCCAGCCGCGCAATGATGTCGAAGTGCCCGAGTCTCCGGAACGGGAGGTCGGCTTCATCCCGGCGGGACGCGTTTCGGTCACCGTCCGGTTCGTGAACGCGAACCCCCGACACGCAGCTTGGCGTGGGGTCGCAAACTTCGAGAACCGATTCGGGGCGGGCGGCGTCGGTCTCTCTCAATGCCGCGATCGGTGGTCCAGGTGGAGCGGTGACGGCCCCTGAGCGAGGGCGCGTCGCCGATGTTTCAAGGGCAGCCAGAAAATCGTCGGCATCGCAAAGGCGGCTCTCGCCGGCACCCAGCGCCTCTGCCAGCAGCCATTGCACCCCTTCGGGGACCATCCCCTTCACGCGCGGACTGCGAAGGTACGCATCCGCCGACGTTCCCGTGATCAGCCGGCACAAGATGGCCGCGAGGCCGTAGACGTCGAGCTGCTTCGAGTCGGTCCATTCGCCGGCGTCATCGGACCACGATCGGGCCGAAGCCCCTCGATTGACCATGGTGCTCCCCTCCAGCCGATCCATCAATCTGGCAAAGGCCTGATCGCGCAACCCCGGCGGAACCCATTCGCCGCCGAGATCGCCTGCGTCGCCGGCTCCGTCGTCCCGGCGGGAATCGATCGTGGGGCGCAACCGGTCATCGAGCCTGATCGCGGAGGGGACGATTCTTCCGTGAGATTTGCCGGCACGATGCAGGATTGCGACCCCGACGGCCACCTGGCGGATCATCTCGAGCGCCTCTTGCGCCGGCAGCACGTGTCCCTGGTCCAGCAAATCGGCCAGTGAGTGCACATTCGTCAACTGCGAGAGGGCAACCACGGGTGGGGTTCCATGACTGTCTTGGACACGACGGCAGGCGACGGTTCCCGCCCCTTTGAAACGCCGGCCGAACCGCTATTATTAATCTCATTAGACGAATTGCACCCGGGTGCGGTTCCCATCCCCGCAATTTACAGACATTTACCAGGAATTAATGTAACGAAATGGTAACTTTCGCCCTCTTTTTGACGTGCCGCGTAATGGATTTGCGGGATGTCGCCCGCCCGGTGCTCGCTCGAACATGAAGGGCTCTGCCGGTCATGCGGCAGTGGTTATGGGAGACAACAGGCGTGAATCCCTTTTGTCGGGGACGTGAAATGGCAGGCGCTCGACGATCCACCGGCCAACGATTCTTCTCTTTCCTTTTCGCCGCCGGGCTCGTTCTGCCGCTGCTGGCCGGCCCGTCGGTTCGCCCGGCGGTCGCCCAGGCGATCACCGGGACAACGGGAACCACCGGCACCACGGGAACGACCGGGACAACGGGAACCACTGGAACCATCTCCTCCGGCGGGATTCTCGTCGATCCCCAGGGAGTGGTTCGTCCGATGTTTCATCTCGAAAGATCGGGCAAACTCGACAAGAAGCGGCGGCAGGAACTGGCCGGGAAATCGCTTCCGGGAGACCTGAACGAGACCAGCCCGCTCCGCAAGGTCTCGCTCGTCAAACTGGAGGCCGCGTGCCAGGAATTCGCCCGCGACCGGTCGCACGTCACCAGTGAAATGCAGTTCCTCGCGGGACTGCAGCGCATCGACTGCGTTTTCGTTGATCCGGAGGGTAAAGATATCGTCATCGCCGGGCCGGCCGAGGGGTACCTCGTCGACAATTTCGGCCGGGCGATCGGCGTGACAACGGGGCGACCCGCCCTGCGGCTGGACGACCTGATCGTCGCCCTCCGCGCGCTGGAGCGCGGAGGCGGCTTCATCCGCTGCTCGATCGACCCGACCGAGGCCAACCTGGCGAAGCTGGCGGCGTACGTCAAACAGAACAGCGATGCCAGCACCGTCGAGGCCGCGCAGGCCCGCTTCGAGCAGTTGGGGGCCATCCTGGGAATGCAGAACGTCAGCCTGTCGGGAGTCCCCGCCGAATCGCACTTCGCCGAGCTTCTGGTCGAGGCCGATATCAAAATGAAGCGCCTGGCAATCGGACTCGACAAGGCGAAGGTGAAGAACTTCCGCAGTCATCTGGCGATGGTCGCCCCCGGCGGGAACAGCGTGCAGCGGTGGTGGTTCACGCCCCTCTACGACTCCTTCACGAAGACCGAGGACGGCCTGGCGTTCCAGTTCGCCGGGCAGCGCGTGCAGCTTCTCTCGCAGGAAGAGCTGGTCTCGGACGCCGGTGGCCGCACGGATGCCCCCTTCAAGCGCGTCAGCACCGAGAAATTCTCGAAACAGTTCACCGACCGTTACACGGAACTCGCCGACGCCACCCCCGTCTTCGCCGAGCTGCAGAGCGTCTTCGACCTGGCGGTCCTCGCGGCACTCATCAAGAAGGAAGGGCTGGCCCGAAGGGTGCGCTGGCCGATGGCCCTTTTCCTCGACAGCGAGCGGGCCACGATCGTCAAACAGAACGTCCCGCACCAGGTTCAGAGCGTCAGCAACTACAAGGTCGTCGGGGGCCAGACGTTCGTGGCACAGGTGAGTGGCGGAGTCGTGATCGACCCCTGGCAGGTTCTCAAGCGCAACGAATACCGCAAAGACGCCGGCGGCGAGCTGAAGACGGCCCGAAGCAAAGCTCTTCCTGCAGAGGGACCCGAAACGCACCGCTGGTGGTGGGATTGAGCAGTGGGCGGCCGCTCTCGCAGATGCGGCATCCTGCCGCATCGCAAGCATCCCTGCGAAATGACTTCGCACGACCGAGAGCCGGGCGATCAGGGCGCCGCGGGATGCTGAGTTTTGCGGCGAATGGTGGGGCCTGGAAATCGGCAGGGAGGCTCGGCGGCACGTTGCGAAAGCGGCAGGATGCCGCTTCTACGGACCGCCGTCAGAACCGCGTATCGACCGTGACGCCGGTTGTTCGCGTGCCGGCGTCGTAGTAGGGAGTAACTTTGAAACCGGAATACTGCTCAAGGTGGGCGGCGGCAACAGTTTTGCCGATCACCAGACCCAGGACCGAGCCGAAGACCACGTCCGACAGGTCGTGCTCGCGCTGGTCAATGCGGCTCCAGCCGACGAGTCCAGCGAGCACGTACGCCGGGACGCCGGCCTGCCAGCCGTAATACTCGTCGATCACCGCCGCGAGACAGAACGTGCTCGAAGTGTGGAATGACGGAAATCCATAATGCCCGTTCTCGAACTGATTGGTGGGGCGCTGTGTGTCGGTGATCCCCTTGATCGCCACGGTGTACATCGACGAAAGTGCATAGGCGGAGATGGCCGCTTTGGAAAACTCATGCAGCTTGTCGTCTCGGCACCACAGGCTGAGGCCATAGACGCCGGCCAGCACCGGAACCTGATACGTGAACTCTCCGAACTGCCGCAATACTTCGCTCCCTTCACCCCATCGCAGGGGGTGCTCGGCGGTCTCGGCCCGCACACGATGGTCGAGGTTGTCGCGGATCGCCACGGCACCGCCGGCCGCTGCGCCCAGGATGATCGCGTTGGGCCAATTGTAGAGCGCCAGGTTGTCGTTCCAGAGCGTTGAGGGGATTTGGCGGAAGTCCTCCCGCCAATTGATGACTCGGGGCTCGACGACGTCAGGGAGCGGATTGTCGAATTCGGCGAACGTCGGAACGTCATCGGGCGCCGGGATTGTGTTGATGAATTGCACCGGCGAGGTGATTCCGTCACCTCCATCGGGACCGAGCAGGGGCGAATCGTCGGTGAGCGATGTCGCCGCACCCGCGGCAAAGTCGGGATGGTAAAACGATTGCTCCTCGGGGTGCGACGGCAGGTGATACGCGTTTTGTCGCGTCATTGAAAAAACGGAGGTCCACAGGGCGATGGGATCCTGATCCTGAGGTTTCGCGTGGTTCGCTGGGAGCTGGGCGTGCTCTCCACCAGTTGAGACAGGGGACTGGCTCCGCGCAGCAGCAGCGTCATTTTGAGATTCGGCGTCGGCGGCTTGCAGCGTGTCCCCTTTTTCTGTGCCGCGGATTGTCGCCAAGTCAGTAACCCGCGTGACGGTTGTGGCACGTCCCACCTCGGTCTGCCTCGGAAGCTGCTGGCATCCGGCCAACAGCCAAAACGACAGCCCCGCCGCCGCGAGCAGGCGCGTCAGAAGCGAAGCGGCGGTGGAGCGATAAAACATGCGATCTTTCGTTCCCGAAAGGGAGATCTGATGGCGACACCGTCGCCGCATCGGCCTCAAGGGGGCTCTCTCGTTGAACGCCGAAAAAAAATCGGATCCAAATGAGCAGGTAAATCGCTGCCCATTGAGCACATCAGCCTGCACCAGTTAGGCCGCCATGTACTTGAGGAGTGTGTCTGCTCGATCGGCACAGTATTCGTTCGAACCGCTAATGTCGGCGTATCCAAAAAAACGGGTACAATCCGAACGGTTTACGGTTTAAAGCCGCAC
>JBLMWR010000470.1:0-3209 GCA_050257335.1 Deltaproteobacteria bacterium
TTCCGGTTCTTACGATCCCTGCAACTCAGCCGTGAGGAACCGCGGTCCGACGGGGCCAACCGTGCCGAGGCAAAATCACGAAAACTGCATAGGTTACGGTGTGGGCGAGGTGCATCCAAAATGGGTTGGCGGGAGGATTTTTCCAGAATCACAGGTCCCGGTTTGATCCTGGGCATCACGCTCGGAGACCTTGCCCAGTTGCTGTGGCAAAATGACTTCCGGATACCGCCCCGCTACTGGCCGAAAGTGGCGTTCGCCAGCCTGATCAGCCTGCTGAGCACGCCCCTTCGCCGCGTGGAAGAGGCTGTCCACGGTCGGAACGTGGCGCAGCAGCCTGTGCCTCAGCCGCTGTTCATTCTCGGGCATTGGCGCTCGGGGACGACGCACCTCCATAACCTGTTTTCGATCGACACCCGGTTCGCCCACGCGAATTTCTCGCAGATCACGATTCCGCACACGTTTTTGATGGCAGAACGCATCCTGTCCCTGGGGAGCGCCCTGTTTCTCCCTCCCGATCGCATGGGGCTCGACAAGGTGGCGATGCACCCGCACGTCCCGTGGGAAGAGGAATTTGCCCTGTGCCTGATGACCTTTTTCTCGCCTTACATGGGCTGGGCCTTCCCCCGCCGCGCCGAGAATTACGACCGCTACCTGACGTTTCGCGGCGTTCCCCCCGAGGAAGTCGAGCGCTGGCAGAGGGCCTTTGTGAAGCTGCTGAAAAAGCTGAGCTGGAAACACCAGCGTCCCCTGGTCCTCAAGTCTCCCCCCAACACCTGCCGCATCCGGCTGATCCTCGAGCTGTTTCCCGATGCGCGGTTCGTGCACATTCACCGTGACCCGTACGTGGTCTACCAGTCGACCTGCCGCCTGCATGCGACATGCATCGAGTATTACTCGCTGCAGCGCCCCGATTTGTCGGCGATTCACAGCCGCGTCATCCGGCAATACGCCCAGATGTTCGAAGTGTACTTCGAAGAGAAGTCGCTCATCCCAGACCACCGGTTCTGCGAGATTTCCTACGCCGACCTCGAATCCGACCCGGTAGGTCAGGTTCGGCGGATCTACGAAAAGCTGGCTCTGCCCGATTTTTCGGTCGTCGAGTCGGCGGTCAGGCAGTACGTTGCCTCTCTGGCCGGCTACAAGAAAAACGCGCACGGGGAGCTGCCAGACGAAGTTCGGGACGAAATCGCCCGGACGTGGCGGCGCTCGTTCGAGGAACTGAAGTACCCCATCTGAACCAGACAACCCGCGAAAACAGGAAACCCGCGGAGGTCGCCGACCACCGCGGGGGAAAGTTGCTTGCGCCTCTACGCAGACCTTGTCAAAGGGGATACCGACCGCGATAAGCAGATCCAGGTGATCGCGCACCGGGGCCTGCACGCGCAACTGGAACAGCAACCCGATTGCGCGGCGGAGACGCTGCTCGCCTGGCTTCAACAGACCACGCAGGCGGGACTCGCTACTGGTAACATGCCGGCAAACCCCGCCGATCTTGAACGGGTCCTTCTGCTCCACAAGGCGAAAAGAAGAAGTCGTCGGGGCCTTTGCACGTGTAGTACGGGTACTGCACGATCGCCTGCGGGCCAGCGGGCGGGTACGAACCGCCAGGCGAACCGAAACCGTCAGGCGGATAGGAAAGGTTCCTGGGGATGCGATACGGCCGGCAATGCGGGCAGCCGCGCCCGCGACACAGCCGGCAGCGCCCCTTCTTGCACGATTCGTCGCACGGATCGTCGCAGACCTCGTCGCCATACGCCGTCACAAAAGTGCCCGAAGGGGCCTGTCCACGAGCCACCTGGGTCTGCTGACTGGTGCAGCCCACGCAGAACGGGAGCAGGGCGGCCGCGGCGGCAATCGACAAAATCATCGTTCGCATTCTATTTCCCCCCGAAAAGCGGATTGAGTTCGATCATGGGCCGGCCAGACCTGGTGAACATCACCTCGGGAGGCACACGACCCAGCTTTTATATCGGCCGCTTTTCAGGAACATCGTGTACAATCCTCAATGAAACTACGACCCCTTCCTCGTGTTCGATCCCTCAACCTTGCACATTCGCTACAATCGGGATAAATTGACATTTTCATGCCGCCCGGTCCGTCAGGCGCGCCGCAAACCTTGACGCAACGTCTCGTGTGCAAACGCGTTGTGTATCAGAGCAATGGAGTGTGTTGAGTGTTTGTTTCCGCATCCACCCGTTGTTTCTCCGACAAATCTCTGGAAGAAGCCTGTTACCTGCTGGATGACCTGGAGTTCGACAAGATCGAGCTCTGGATGGACGAAACCCAGGACCAGCTCAAGGTTTCGGAGGTCGTCCGCGACCCCGAACGATTCTGTATTCGGTTTCGCGAAGCGACCCGCCTGACGCCCGTCGCCTTGTGCCTGGACAGCGACATTGATCCCCGGTCCTTCCAGACCCTGACCCGCGTCGCCAAGCAGCTCAAGGTGGCACAGATCACGTTGCCAGCATCGCGTCTGGGGACTCCGTTCAATTCCGAAATCGACCGGCTTCGCGAGTTTTTCAGGATCGCCAGCCAGGATGGAATCCGCGTCTCGATCAAGACGAAAATCGGACATCTCACGGAAGACCCCGACACGGCCATTGAACTCTGCGAATCGGCGCTCGGGATCGGACTGACGCTCGATCCGAGCTGTTATCTGTGCGGCCCGCACCGGGGAGGCCTGTACGACCAGGTCTACCCCCACGTGTTTCACGTCCACCTGCGGGACTCAAACCCCGACCAGATTCAGGTGCCGGTCGGACTCGGACAGATCGATTACAGCCGTATTATCGGCCAGCTTGAGCGGGTGAAGTACAACGGCGCCCTGTCGGTCGAAATCCTTCCGGAGCTGGGAGACCCCGCGTCCCAGCAGATCGAGTTGAAAAAGTTGCGGCGGCTTCTGGAGAGCCATCTCTAGCAGTCTGTCGAAAACCGGCAACCTGGCAGGAGGGCGACGCTCCGGCTGAACCGGCCGGGTTCGGCGGAAAGTCGCACATTCGCCGACCTGGCACGAGCGTCGCCGATTCCTTTTTGAGAGGCCCGCCGGGAAAACCTCCCTTCTTCTCGCAGTCGCCGCCATCAGCGGGTATGCTGGAAGGGTGATGAACGAGTACGCCTCCAACAGCCTGCGGGAATTGCCGCCGGTCAACGACATCCTGAACTTGCCGGACATTGCCCGCCTGATCGCCGAATGGGGACGGGAGAGCGTC
>JBLMWR010000471.1:0-6643 GCA_050257335.1 Deltaproteobacteria bacterium
CGCCGGTGATGAAGCGTCCGCCCCGAATTTCGCCGCGGGCTTCCAGCCGGCGGAGCACCTGCAACAGCTCGAACCAGCGCGGCGCGCCGGGCTCGCGCTCGAGGAGATCGCGGAAGACGACCCCCCAGCGGCGGAGGAGCTGCCAGGCCCAGTGCGCGACGATGTCGGCGTGCGATGGGGCAAGGGGCGTTCGCCTTGGGTCCTCGCCGGCGTCGCCAAGGGGGGCAGTGACGGAGTGGGGACGTCGAGGAGTCGCGGAGTGGGGGAGTGGGGGAGCAGAGGAGTAGAGGAGTGCAGGAGTGAGCGCGCCGTGCGTTGCGACGGCTTCTCCCCGAGTCTCCGACTTCTCTGCTCCGTTACTTCCCTGCAAGCCTTCGTTCTGCGCGGCAGGTTCGCCGTTCGCGCGCCGCCACAGCGACCAGCGGCCCGATCCGGCCAGGGGGGCGCGGCGGCGGACGAGCCGCGGACGGTTCCGCGCCGGTTCTTCGGTCGACGATCGGGCGGAGAGGAGCGCCCGCAGACCGGCAAACCCGTCGGCGGTCACGAGGCCCTGCGCGACCAGTTCCCCCAGAACGTCATTGAGCTGCGCGGGGAGCATGCGCGTGGCGGAGATAAGATCGGCGGCGAACATCGCTCCGTGCGCTTCGAGCAGGGCGTACACCTGCCGGGCCGGGCTGCTCAGAGTCGCCGGGTCCCCCTCGCCGGCATGAACCTGCAGCCAGTCGAGATCGCAGCGCAGATAGAGCGACAGCGGGACGACGCGGGTGAGGCTCGCCAGCGGCCGGCTGCGATCGGGAGTGCGTTTCGCGGGGAAGAGCCGGCCCCAGCCGACCTCTCCCGTCAGGCACAGCTCGTCGAGCCATTCGGTGCGGTACTTTTCGATCCGCGCGGGGAGCACGTCGCGCTCCCAGACGATCGCCGGCAGATCGAGCCCTTGCAGCATCGCCAGCGTTTCGAACAGCCCGCTCACGCCGGCACGTTTCGAGCCGGGCAGGAGTCCCTGGTGCCGCGTCAGGAAGCGGAGGAAAACATCCACTGTCACCGGCTCGATCTGCTTCCGCAAGCCTTCCATCGTCAAGCGATGAATGCGCGCCAGCAGACGGCGGTGACACCACTCGATTTCGTGTTGCTGCGGCGCGCCAGTATCGTCCGGCGAGCGCGGCGCGGGCGCCGATTCGAAGAGAATTGGTCCCCCCCGGTCTGTTCCAGTCTCCAGGCCCTCACTCGCAGACTCATCCACCGATTTCGAAGTTCGAATTTCGGATTTCGGATTGGTGAACCTTCCCCGCAGGACCACGCCTTCCCCTTCGAGAGCTTCGAGGCAGGCGTCGGCCTGGCCGGGCTCGATGCCAAGTTGTTCGGCGATTTGTGATCCCGTGACCGGTCCGCACACTTCCATCAACCCGCGGACCATCGCCACGCGGGCCTCTTCCGCGGACCAGTCGCGGCGGACCTCCTCGGGGAGATCGAGCGGCGGCTCGGCAACGGCGTCGGGAAAGGCGGCGAGCGCCGCAGGGAGGCGTTCGGCGGCGGCCCACAGCGGCGCGCGGCCGGGCCGGCGGAGAGTTGTGGCGCGGCGGTCGGACGCGAGGGAGGTGAAGAGGAGGGGCCAGGAGGGGGAGCCGGGGGCGTCAGCGGAGTCAAGCGTCGGCTCGACGCCGGATTGCAAGTCGCACGACCCCCCTTGCCCCCCCTTGCCAGGGGGGGGAGAATCAAAACTCTCCCCCTTCGTAAGGGGGAGGTGGAGGGGGTCCGAGGTGCGCAACTCAACCCCCCCCGGCCCCCCCTTATGAAGCGGGGGAAAATGGCAGCCTGCTTCGCAAGCGGAATCGGCAGCGGGCACGACGATGCGGCTGAGGAGGACGTCGTGCAGCTCGTCGGCGGTGCGGACGAGGGGTTGGGCTTCGTGGCGGACGCGCTCGATCGCTTCCGCGTCGAGACGTCCCAGATCGCCGACGCTTTCGACCGTCAGCGATCGCCGCGTGGCGACCGCGCGGGTCCGCCGTTCGGCAATCTCTCCGCCGTCGAGGAACGCGTACGGGTCGGCGTTGAGCAGCTCGTAACAGAACGGCGAAGGCTCGCGCGTGTCGCGGGGAATCAGCTCGATCTGTCCCTGTTCGATCTGCTCGAGCACCCGGCGGAGACCGTCCAGGTCGTGAGCCTCCTGCAGGCTGTCCTCCATCGACTGGCGGGCCAGCGGATGATCGGGGACCTCCAGATCGCCGGTGATATTCTCCTGACAGCCGGTCAGTTTGGGAAAGACGGCAGTCAGCAGATCGTCGGCCCGAAACCGCAGAAGTGCAGGGGGGACTTTCTTCCCGTCCCTGAAGCGCTGCACGAGCAGGGCCCGCATGACGTTCCAGCGCCAGCGGGTCTGAAACGTGGGAACGTAGAGGAGCGCCTGTTCGAGAAGCTGCCGCACGTTGCGGGTGTTCAGCATTCCGAACATGCTTTCCAGCGGAAAACTGTGCTGCGGGCCCAGCGAAAGGACGAAGCCGTCGTCGTCGGCGGTGGCCTGCAGCTCGAAATCGAACGACCGGCAGAAGCGCTTGCGCATCGCCAGCCCCCAGGCCTTGTTGACCCGAGCGCCAAACGGCGCGTGGATGACCATCTGCATGCCGCCCGTTTCGTCGAAGAACCGCTCGAAGACGATCCGCCGCTGGCTGGGGACCAGGCCGATCGCCGCCTTCTGGGCCCGCACGTACTCGACCGCCTGATGCGCGGCCGGCGGCGCGACGGCGCATTCGGCGACGAGCCAGTCTTCCGCCGCGGCGGGATCCTCCAGCCGCTGCTCGATATCTTCCCGCAGCCGCGAGACTTCTTCCGAGAGTTCCAGCGTCCGCCCCGGGGCCTCGCCGCGCCAGAAGGGAATCGACGGCGGGGCCCCTTTGGCGTCGGCGACCGTCACGTCGTTGCCGCGCACGTGCAGAATGCGCCACGACGTGTTCCCCAGCAGGAAGATTTCTCCGGCCTGACTCTCGCTGGCGAAATCTTCGTCGAGCGTACCGACGACGGTTTGCTCGGGCTCGGCGACGACGCGATAGGAGGCGATCTCGGGAATGGCGCCGCCGTTCGAGGCGGCCACGATCCGCGAGCCGGGCCGCGCCCGCACGCGCCGGCCCACCTGGTCGTGATGCAGGTAGACCCGTCCCCGCCCCGACGAATGCGAGATCCCTTCGCTCAGGAAATGGACGACGCCGTCGAAGTCGGTGCGCGACAGATTCCGATAAGGCCAGGCCCGCCGGCACAGGGCGAACAGGTCGTCGGTCCCCCATTCTCCGCACGCGACTTCGGCGACGATCTGCTGCGCGAGAATGTCGAGGGGGGCGACCGGGATGACGATGGTATCGAGCCGGCCGGCGCGGATCGCCCGCACGAGGGCCATCGCTTCCAGCAGCTCGTCGCGCGTCAGGGCGAACAAGCGGCCTTTGGGGACCAGCCCCAGGGCATGCCCCGAGCGGCCGACCCGCTGTAAAAATGTGGCGATCGACCGGGGCGAGCCGAGCTGGATGACCAGGTCGATGTAGCCGATGTCCAGCCCCAGCTCGAGCGACGCCGTGGCGACGACCGCTTTCAGCCGGCCGCTCTTCAGCCGCTGTTCGGTGTCGTGCCGGCGGTCGGCCGCCAGCGACCCGTGGTGGCTGCTCACCGCATCTTCTCCCAGAAGCTGCGTCAACTGATGGGTGACGCGCTCGGCCATCCGCCGGGTGTTGACGAAGATCAGCGTGCTGCGGTGCGCCTGGATCAGGTCGCACAGCCGCGTGTTGACTTCGGCCCACTGCTCGTGCATGCAGACCGCCCCGAGGTCGCTCTGCGGCACTTCGATCGCCAGGTCGAGATCGCGCTGATGACCGACGTCGATGATGGTGCACTGTTCGCGGGGCAGGTTTCCAACGTGCTCGTGTTCCTGACCCGGCAGCAGTTCCTCGGCGACGGCGGGCGGGACAAAGTCGAGGGGTTCGGGATTGTGAGCCGAAATCGCGCCAGCGCCCACGAGGAACCGCGTGATCTCATCGATCGGGCGCTGGGTCGCCGAGAGGCCGATGCGCTGCAGGGGTTTCGGGCAGAGGGCTGCCAGGCGTTCGAGGGTCAGGGCCAGATGCGACCCGCGCTTGTCGCGGACGAGCGCGTGGATTTCATCGACGATGACGGTCTCGACAGTCCGCAGCCGGTCGCGCCCCTTGACGCTCGTCATGAGGAGGTACAGCGACTCGGGAGTGGTCACGAGAATGTGCGGGGGCTTGCGCAACAGCGACGCCCGTTTTGACGCCGGGGTGTCTCCGGTCCGGAGCCCGGCCCGAATGGGAACGATGTCCGGATAATCACCGAGAGCCAGTGCGGTGATTTCGGCCAGGGGCACCTCGAGGTTGCGGTGCATGTCGTTCGACAGGGCCCGCAGGGGCGAAACGTACACCACCCGAAGCTCGTCGGCCAGTTCCCCGCGCACAGCGTCTTTGAGCAGCCGGTCGATCGCCGCCAGAAACGCCGTGAGGGTCTTGCCCGATCCGGTGGGAGCGGCGATCAGGGTGTGGCGGCCGCCGGCGATGTGCGGCCATCCCTGCCGCTGCGGCTCGGTCGGCGCGCTGAACCGCCCCAGAAACCAGCGCTGAATGACGGGGTGAAAGGTTTCGAGGGGCATGAACGATCCTGAGATGCTCGCCACAATTGACTCTCGTATTTTGACTTTGCCCGACGCGGTTTGCAAATCGCAAGTCTGGTCAAACGTCTCCTCAACCCCCGCGTGAGGCATAAAGAGGAATTCCGGCGATTTCCTTGACCCGCAGGGGATCGGGCGGCGTATGATTAACAGAGGCCCGTGACAACACTCGTGACCATGCAATCGCCCACTGACGCGAAACCGCCGGAAGGAACGACGTTTGTGCCACTGCCGCCGGGCAACGGCAGGTTGCTCTTCCGGCAAGTGCGGCGGATCGTGGTGTTCGTTCTGGGGATCAGCGTCGTCATGGTGGGGATCGTGATGATCGTCACTCCCGGGCCGGCATGCGTCGTGATTCCGCTCGGTTTGGGGATTCTGGCGACCGAGTTCCTGTGGGCGGAACGGCTGATGCACTCGCTGAAACGCCAACTGCTCGACGCTCACGCCGCCGCTTCGCAGGTGGCGCTGCCGCGATGGGTGCGATTTTTCCTGCCGAAAAAGAACGGCGGAAAGGCGACAGCGCCAGGCGGACAGCCGCCGGCCGGATCACAACGCGACGCGCCCCCCCCGGCCCTCTGACACCGGCTCGCCTGCGATTGCCGCAGCGCGGGCGTCGCCGGCCCGCCCTATCCCGGATTATTCACGGTGACGTAGGGTGTGTCGAGCAAGCCGAAGCGTCGGTGGGTCTTCGCTCGCCAGCAAACGTCTCGGGCCGGTACAGCGTGTGGCCAGCACCGAAAGCGGCTTGCGCTGACGCACCGCGGACTTGCGCGAGCTCGACCCACCCTACGTGAAAAATCCGGGTTAAGACAGAATCGTTCGGGGCGGAAAGACTGAGGCACTTCGCGTTTAAGACCGGGCTTTTTAAACCGCAGAGGACGCGAAGAACACAGAGCGTGGCCGGCACTCTCCTCTTTTCTCCACGTCCTCGGCGTTCTCGGCGGTTCAAAAAAAACTCATTCCCTGTACTGGCGAGTTCACCTCAAGCGTACTCAAGTCATCCGCGCGTATCCGCGTTATCCGCGGTTTCATCGCCTGTTCTTCACGGCGTCGCCAGCTCATAACACGCCATCTCCTCCGCATTCCGCACGTAAAATCGCCCGTACGCGACGGCCGGGTGGTTCCACGTTTTCCCTTCGATCGCCTGGAACCGTCCCAGCTCTTCGTGCCGCTCGGGATTCGCCGCCAGCAGCACGACTTCGCCCGTCTCCGCCAGCACCAGCAGCAATCCCTGATCGGCCAGCAGCAGCACCTGGCCATGTCCATAGCGCCCCTGCTTCCAGCGGCGTTTGCCCGTACTGATGTCGGCACACGCGAAAATGGCGCTGTCGAACCCGTAAACGCAGTTGTCGTGAACGACGAAATCGCCGAACGCTGGTTTGAATTGGTTCGATATCCCGCCCGCGATGACGTTCCACTTCTCGCCGTCGCGTTCGATGTTGAGGAGCACCATTCCGGGGATTCGACAGCTTGAACCCGAATTCGCCGTGATTGAGGGCCCTGGATTTCTTTTCCTGGCCGAAGATTTCGTCCCGCCGTGCGGTGGCGAAGCCTTCCAAGGCCTCGGTCAGTGCCTGCCGGCGATCGGCGAACGTGATCTGTTCGCCGTCACGGACGATCTTCATTTTCGCGGCCCATTTTTCGCGAACCAGCGTCAATTCCTGGTCGCAGTCGGCTTTCAGTTCGCGTTCCGTGGCGTCCAGATGGGCCAGTTCGGCCAGGACAAAATCCGCGGCCTCAAGCGACGGGATGGCCTCGACGGAAGGCGTTGGCTTCGGAGAGGTTCCGCGCGAGGCCGCGGAAGGGGGGCGCTGCTCGAACGGCAGCGTGGGGGGAGGCTTGGCCATCCTTGGTCTTGCCCGAAGCGACGGGGAGGGGATAAAAAGAGATCAGCGCCTCGCGTCCCTGCTCAGCGCTGAAGTCCCGTTCGAACCAGCGTTTTTGCGACGGTTCGCGTCGAAAAGTCAATACCGCAGTGAGGCGGGG
>JBLMWR010000472.1:0-4742 GCA_050257335.1 Deltaproteobacteria bacterium
GAGCGATACGCATCCACAGCCCCTGCCGCTGCCCGAAATGGATGAAGAAGAAGATTGAAGGGGCTCGGCGCAAGCAGCCAAATCGGCTTTCCGATGGTTGCTTCGGGCAGTTCATCTCGACAGGCCTTTCTTGCGGCTGGCGAGAGATCGACTGGTAAACCTCAGGCCCGCGCAGGCGAAGCATTCGCCGGCGCGGGCCTTCTTTATTTTTCCTGCACCCGCACCAGGTGCCGTTCCGTCCGAATGAACAGCGCGCCGTCACCGACGGCGTAGGAGGCGAGGGATTTTTCCCCCAGCGGGTTCCTTCCCAGTTCCTCGTACTGCGGGCCGGGTTTCAGAACGATGCCATCGCCAGTCTCGTTCTGAAGAAAGATTTTTCCGTCGGCGTACAAGGGTGAGGCCGAGAAATCCCCGCCGATCCGGTGTTGCCAGCGCTCCTCGCCGGTCCGCGCGTCCAGGCAGGTCGCTACGCCTTTGTCCGAAACGAGGTACAGTGCGCCGTCCACCAACAGCGGCGACGGGTTATGGGGAACGGCCTTTTTCACCCGCCAGGCGACGTGCTTTTCGGTGACGTCCCCTTTGGCCTCTTCCGGACGGATCGCCAGCAGCGTCGGTGAATCATAACCGGTGCAGACATACAGCAGCCCGTCGCCGTAAACTGGCCGCGGAACGACCGAATACCCCCCCGGATATGTCACCTTCCAGATTTCGCGCCCGGTCTTGGGGTCGTAGGCCATCACGGCATCCGACCCGGCGCTGACGATCTGCTTCTTCCCGCCAACTTCGATAACCAGCGGTGTGCCAAACGAGAAGCCCTTGGCAGGCGAGGTGCTGCGTGGAGTCCGCCAGCGCACCGTTCCCCGGTTCTGATCGAGCGCTGCCACGAACTGCTGATCGCTGCCGTCGCAACTGACAACCACGAGTCCCCCGACCAGCACGGGCGATCCTCCGTTGCCGTGCACGGGCGCGTAATGCAACTCTTCGTTTCGCCAGAGAACCTTTCCGTCTTTGACGGCCAGACAGGCGATCCCATGCGGTCCAAAATGGACGAACAGGCGCTTTCCGTCGGTCACCGGGGTGGGGCTGGCATGGCTGTTCTTCCCGTGCATCGGTGCGCCGCCGGCCTGCTCGAAAACCTCGACATCCCAGACGATCTCGCCGCTGGCGGCATCGAGGCACATCGTCCGTAACGACTGGGATCCCTTCTCACCGGAACCGGTGGGGATGGCGGCCGTCAGATAGAGCCGCTTTCCCAGCACGATCGGCGACGACCAGCCCTTGCCCGGCAGTTCGTGCCTCCAGGCGACGTTGTCTTCTGTGGTCCAGTGCGCAGGAAGGTTTCTGGCCGTCGAATGTCCCTGACCGGTCGGGCCCCGGAATTCGGTCCAGTCTTCGGCAAACACCCGGGAGACGAGCAGAGAACACAGCAAAATTACGGCACCTGTTGATCCGTACCGCATTTCGAAAACCTTCCTTTTGATCTGAGTCAGGGGAACCGGACGCAGGAGGTCGACCGATGCGTGCGCGCGGGGCGTGCTCGATCGGCCGCGATCGTCACGCTTCATCAATGGCGACGACTTCCATCCGCCGCGATCCTTTCGGAAGCGGCACGTCGACCTGTTCGCCGGGCTTCTTCCCGAGCATCGCCTTGGCCAGCGGGCTGCTTGTCAGGATTTTGAGCACCTCGCCCGAATAGTCTTCTTCGCCGGGGCCGACGAACTGGTATTTCTCTTCAATCCCGTCGGTCACGTCTTTGACGGTCACAACGCACCCAAAGGCCACAATCCCCTTGGGCATGGCCGCTTTGTCGACGATGTAGGAACTGGCGAGTTTCGTCTTCAGGCGGTTGATGCGCGCCTGCAACAGCCCCTGGGCTTCGCGCTGCCCGTGGTACTCGGCATTCTCGCTGAGATCCCCCTCGGCACGAGCATCGGCGATTTTCTGGGCGATCTTGGGCATCTCGATCTCCTCCAGATGCCGGATCTCTTCGCGGATTTTCTCGAAACCTTCTCGCGTCGTCGGAATTCGTTCCATGGTTCCAGTCTCCTCACCGCAGGAGGGGCCGGTGACCTGCCGGGCGGCGGCCCTCTGATGACACATCGTCATGCAAAACAATTGGCGGGAGGAAACAGGTCGCGTCGCAATCTGCTCCTTCCGCCAGCCGAATAACTGTATTATTGCCGGAATTCCCCTGCGAGGAAAGTCAATTCGAACTCTGAAGTTCCGATTTGGCAATCACTTCACCTTCACCCATTGCTTCTTTTTCGCGCTCGCCAGCACCGCATCGCATACCTTTTGCGTCTCGAGGGCGTCGCGGAAGGTGGGTCCGGCCGGTTTCCCGGTCTCCAGCCCCTGCAGGAAGTCGGCTACCTGGTGGACGAAGGAGTGCTCGTAGCCAATTTGCAAGCCCGGTACCCACCAATGGTCCATGTAGGGATGTCCGCCGCCGTGGTCGGTCACGTGGATCGACCTCCAGCCGCGCAACCGGCCTTCGTCGCCGTGGTCGAAATACTGCAGGCGGTGCAGATCGTGCAGGTCCCACTTGAGGGAGGCCTTTTCGCCATTCACTTCGAACGTGTACAGCGCCTTGTGCCCGCGGGCGTAGCGTGTGGATTCGAAGGTCGCCATCGAACCATTGTCAAACCGCGCCAGGAAGGCGCAGGCATCGTCGATCCCCACCTTTTCGACCTTGCCGGTCAGGGTGTGCTTGCGCTCCTTGATGAACGTCTCGGTCATCGCCGAAACGGCCTGAATGCCGCCGTTGATCCACAGCGCCGTGTCGATGCAGTGCGCCAGCAGGTCGCCGGTCACGCCGCTGCCGGCGGCCTTGGCGTCGAGCCGCCACAGGGCCTGTCCCCCCTGGGGAAGGTCGGCCGAGATCGTCCAGTCCTGCAGGAAGACGGCGCGGTAATGGAAGATGCGTCCCAGCTTTCCGTCATCGACCAGTCGCTTGGCCAGCGTCACCGCGGGGATCCGGCGGTAGTTGTACCAGACCATATTCGCCACGCGGGCCTTCTCGACCGCCGCCACCATTTTCTGCCCCTCTTTGGCGTCCATCGAGAGGGGCTTTTCGCAGAGGACCATTTTGCCCGCTTTGGCCGCGGCGACTGCGATGTCGTGGTGCAGGTTGTTCGGAACGCAGATATCGACCACGTCGATGTCTTTGCGTGCCACGAGCTTCTTCCAGTCGGTCTCGATCGACTCGTAACCCCATTTATTGGCGAAGGCCTGGGCCTGGTCGGCGTTCCGGGCGCAAACGGCCCTGAGGACCGGCTTGTGCGCCAGGTCGAAAAAATTGTTCACCTTGCGGTACGCGTTCGAATGCGCCCGTCCCATGAAGCCGTAGCCGATCAGGCCAACGTTCAGCGGTTTGGTCACGTACGTCCTTTCTCAGGAAATGTCAAATCTCTCAAAACGAATGTCTAAAGCAATCCGAATCACGAAGTCATTCCCGCCATCCGTGAGCGTTGCGCACATCGATCATGGCCCGCAGGATGTCATTCCACGTCTGCGGCTTCATCATCACGTCGTTGGGGAACATGCATCCGTCCCAGCACACGTGACGGAATTTTTTCGTCAGGTTGCCATAGGAATCGCGCATCCAAAAACCGGCGTGGTGCGCGATCTTGAGCTTCCCGTTGGGGTCGTTGGGGAGGCAGTGCCGCCCCGTCTTGTCGTGCGACCCCGACCCTTTCACCGTGGCGTCGTTCTGCGCGATGTGAAAGTCGATGGTCCAGGGGCGCAGGGCGGCGGTCAGGGTCGCCAGAGCGCTGTCGAGCTTCGCCGGGTCATTCCAGTTCCAATTCTCGGGGAGAATCCGGTCTTCCGGGGCGTTGTAGCCCAGCGTATAGAGCAGCGTGTGGGCCATATCGGCCTGAAAGCCTAACGTGCCGGGGCGATTCGTCAGTTCCAGAAGCTGCACCATCCGCTTCCAACTATGCATGCCTCCCCAGCAAATCTCTCCCTCGGCCGCCAGCCGTTCACCCGAATCGGCGGCGATGTCGCACGCCTGCCGAAACGTCGCCGCAATTTTATGTTGATTCCCCTCGGGGTCCTTCAGCCAATCCCCCGGTCCCGACGCCGAATCGATCCGCACGACGCCGTAAGGACGAATCCCCAATTCCCGCAACCGCTTCGCAATCCGGCAGCCTTTGCGAACCTGCTCGACGAACTGCTTTCGCTCGGTTTCGAACCCCATGGCTGAGCCCCCTCCCGTCGGCGGCCAGACCGGTGCCACAACCGACCCGATGACGAGACCCTTCGCCCGCACCTTGTCGGCCAGCCGTTTGAGATCGTCGTCGGACGAGTCGATGCTGACGTGCGGATCGTAAAGAAACAAATCGACGCCGTCGAACTTCGTGCCGTTCACCTCGGCCGCCGCCGTCAGGTTCAGCATGGTGTCGAGGTCAATAAACGGCTCGGCTCCGGGCGACCCCTTGCCGACCACGCCCGGCCAAGCCGCATTATGCAACTTTGGAAATGTATTGCCGCTCGCTGATGCACTCATGCTTGCGAACCTCGATGCTGAGACAAATGGATCAGAACTTCACGCTTGACTCTCTCCCCAAGCCGACCGCACAGCGGCCGGCTTGGGTGGGACGTCAAACTTGATTCAGCGTTTCGTCATTTCTTCTTCCTGTAATCCCCCACGTTGGGCGCATCGGGACACGCGTCGGGGCCGAAATATCGCAGGCCCACGAGCGGCTCCGAGCCGCTATTTGAGAATGTGACCCCTTCAGCGG
>JBLMWR010000473.1:0-6495 GCA_050257335.1 Deltaproteobacteria bacterium
CAGGCGGTCGGAAAGGATGTCTTCGCGGCTGGCAAGAGTCTCCCCCGTCCGCACGTCGAGCACTTCGACTGACAGCGACGACTGATCTTGCTTACTGATCCGGCACAGACTGACGAGGACCGGCAGCGGCAAATCGGGCATCTGCAGGAGCGAACGATTCCCGACGGTCCGCTGCCAGAGCGACCTCCCCGTATTGGCGTCGACGGCGCACAATTCCCCCTGAATGTCCACGCGCGGGAGCGAGGCATCGCTGACGAGATAACCGGGGAGCGCAGGAGACTTGCCCGGCGGCCACGATCGCTGCAGGTTGAAGTAATACCGCTCACGATCGCGGAACGCGCGGAGGAAGCTGAGGTTGTCGAGCTGTTCCGGGTCGATCGCCACGTCCAGCCGGTTCTGGCCGCTGACGAGATCGACGACCCGGATCCGTCCCGACATGGTGACGAACGCCACCTCGTCGGTGTCGCGCACGAACGAGAAGACTTTCGTTCCGGGGGGCACCCCTTCGAGGACAGAAGCCTCGACGATCTGGTCGGCCGGTTCGTCCCAGAGGAATCGGTCGGAGACCGGGTCCCAGACCCGCAGCCGCCGGTTGTCGGTGGTCGCCGTGCAGTGGAACAGCCGCCGGCCCATCGCCCGGGGCCGCAGGCGCGTCGTCTGGATATCGAGCTTTCCGCGGCGCAGCTCGGCCCCGCTGGCGGTGTCGTAGACGGTGTAATTCGCACCGTTGCCGGCAAACACGACGAGCACGTGCTCGTCGCCGATGATTCCCAGAAAGGCCTCGTTCATCAGCCCCGCGGCGGCTTCCAGATCGTCGCGGTGCCAGAGCACCCCGCCGTCCACCGGATCGACGACGAACAGGTGGTGGCGGTACTGGAAGCTGCAGAACCCTGGACCGGCAGGTCCGACCCGCACGATCTCCTTCGCACCGGCCAATTCGGGCGGAACGGTCGTCCACGACAGCTTGCGCTCCAGCAGAGAGACGCCGTGCAGCGCGCCGCTCCCTCCCAGCGGGAAGAAGTGCCCCACGTGCGAATGCTGCAGATATCCCGACTGAGTGCCGACCGGGTAAAAGAACCGCCCGGGAACGTGAATCGTCTCGGGGTACTCCTTGCCGGTGTGGCGATCGACGACGCTGAATTCCCCGGAGCTGCCGCGCCCCTTGTCGAACAGATCGAACGGCGAGCGGCGCGGAGTCGGCAGGTATTGGACGCCGTTGCCGTTGTAAGCCGCCTGCAGGGCTTCGTTGGGAATGCGATTCTCGACGATTCGGACGCCTCCATCGGTCCAGACGGGCGGAGCCAGCCGCCGATACGCCTCGAACGCCGGATCGTCGCGCGGAAACGCCGACAGCCACTCGGCTCCCCGTTGCGGGGGCGCCACCTGAGCGTCGGCGAACCGCGTCCCGATCTCTGCCAGCAGTAGCGCCGCATCGTGATGCAACCCCCGCTGGTTCCAGAGCTCGGCCAGCAGGCGAGTTGCCTGTCCGGCGGTCGCCGCACGGCGGCTTTCGCGGCAGGCGAGCAACACGGTTTCGGCCTGCTGGAAGCGCCCCTGCTCGATCAGCAGTTGCGCCAACTGCAGCCGCGCCATATCGGCAGTCGCGCCGTCACCCGACGCGGTAAGCAGCCGTCGCAATGCCTCTGCGTCCTTCGCGGCGAACGCTGCGGCCAGATCTCCGGCAATCTGATCTTCGAAGGCGCGAACAGCAGCGACGTCGTCGCCCAGCAGCCGATTGATGAAACCGGCGGCGAGCACGTGCGTGGCCGCTTTCCGCGACGGATCGTCCCGGGCCTGGAGCGGCGCCTCGCAGCTCGCCGCCGCCAGCTCGCGCGCGGCGACCAGGGCTCCTGCCACATCCCCCCGGTCATTGCTCAACCGGCAACGTTCCCACAGGTATCTTCCGCGCTGGGCGGGCTCGCCCGAAAGAGACGCCAGCCGCCCGAGCGCCGCGTCCGCCTGGTCGCGCGCGGCCGGCGTTTTCGATTCCGACAGTTTCTCGACGAGCAGATCGCGCAACAGCTCGGCCGCCCGCGCAGCTTCACGGCTGCGTCCGGGTTGCCGCAACAGTTCTTCGAGGACTCGTTCCGCGTCGTCGAAATGACCGAGAGTCAGTTGCAGCTCGGCCGCTTCGAGCATCTTCGACGGCGCCGCGGCCCCTCCCGGCAACTCCGATTCGAGACCGTGCAGGATCCTTTCCGCCTGCGGATAGACGGCGATGTCGCAGGTTCCCATCGAGACGATCAGATCGCGGCCGGCCACCAGATTTCCCAGCCGCGTCGCGCCCGGCGCCGTGAGGGCCGCGGTCCGCCGGCCGGAATCGAGGTCGAGGCTGACGAGCCCCCCGTCA
Source organism: Deltaproteobacteria bacterium (assembly GCA_050257335.1). Classification (GTDB taxonomy): domain Bacteria; phylum Planctomycetota; class Planctomycetia; order Planctomycetales; family Planctomycetaceae; genus JACQFH01. Next base: position 2,351 of record JBLMWR010000473.1, read on the forward strand.
TCGACAGGGACATGGTAGCTCGAGCCCTGGCGCACTCCGCGCCCGGCCGTCGAGCTCGCCATACGCACCATCCACTTTTCCGCCCCGGATTCGAGGAATAATCCGCGGCACTTGCGCCGCCCGACGACGAGCACGGTGTCGCCGGTGACGGCTGCGACGTATTCCGTCGCCGTCGTCGATTCGAGGTCGTCGCGCCGCGCGCGCCAGCGCGTCTGCCCGGTCGACAGGTCGAGGCAGTGGACGTGTTCCGAATGGGCGGGGAGGTAGACGACTCGCGCGCGATGAATGACCGGCACGTTGACGTACCCGACGTGCCCGATGCGCCTTCGCGCGCCGTACGGCCATGCCGAAATCTGCTGCCGGTGCTGCGGCTCGCCGTCGTCGTGCGAGGCGGCCCAGAGAAGCCGCCCCGAGAGCGAGTCCACCGCCACGAGCACCCCCGCCTGCGTCGGGCACACCACGATTCCGTCGCTGTATGCGGGAGAACAAACCAGGTTCGATCGCTGATGATCGGCGCCGATCGGCTGGGGAACGGAGCACAGCACCTGGCTCCAGACGAGGTTTCCATCAGTGGATCGCAGACAAGACAGATAAAGCAGCTCGTTGCATTCGCTGATGACAAACAGCCGATCTTCGACGGGAAGAGGAGGTCCCAGGAAGAAGTGCCCGGCCAGAGCCCGCGTTTCTCCGGAGCCTGCGGAGCGCCCGCCGGCGGTCCATTTCGGTTTGATCTCAGCGGTGCTACGCGCCAATTCGAGCGCGACGAGCACGTTCGTTTGCCGGAGCGGCGCAGCGGCGCCGTCGCGCGGCGCGGCGGTCGCGTCAGCGGGCGCAGGTTCATCGGCCTCGATGCAATCGATGGCGAAGACGCACCGCGAGTCGCTCGCAAGAGTCCCCAGCAGGCAATTCCCCACGACGCACCGCATCATTTTGTTGGGATCGGGGTCGCTGTCCGAGGGAATCGTCTGCCGCGGTGAGATCTCGTGGCTGAGCGACGCCTCGCAGGGGTAGAACCACAACCCTTTGCCCGTGCGGACGTCCACCGCGCGGAGGCCTTCGAAGTCGCGGTAGATCAGACGCTCGCCGACCAGGAGCGGCGACTGCGCCGTGCCCACCGGCAGTCCGCTCTGCAACTGATATCCCTCCCATGCCCGGGCGAGCGTTTCGATATGCCGGCTGTGCTCTCCGGCAAGATTTCCCCGCCAAACGGGCCGGCTCAGGGCCGGAGGAGAACCGCTCCCCGCGCCGTTGCGATCGATGCGACCGCCGACGACCCGCGTGTCGGCGTCGGCCGCCGATGTTCCGGTCTGCTGCGGCAGTTTGTCCCCGCCGTTGTCGGTCGACAGCGGACGACCGGCGATGGTGACGACGGCAGCGCCGCTCATCTGCTTGAGTATCTCGCCGGACTCAGCCAGGCGACCCAGGCGCTGGCAACACCAGGCGGCCCGAAGGCGCAGGCCGTTCTGAAGGCGCTCGCGGTGGACCGGCTCGCAGAGCGCCCGCTGCCACCAGCCCCAGGCCAGCTCGTCGCAGCCGTGGTCGGCCCAGTAATCGGCCAGCCGGTTCCCGGCCTCGAAGCCGGCCGCGGTGTGATAGAACCGGCGGACGACGCGGGCGAGAAGGTCGGGGTCCGGGCCGGCGAGTGCCGCGTCCAGATGCTGTCTGGCTTCTTTGCCGTACAATGTCTCGTAACTGGCCAGGGACCGGGAAGAGAGACTTCCGAGGACGCGGGTGGCCAGCGCGTGGGCCCCGCAGGGGACTGGCTCGGAGGCGAGGCGGACGAAGACGTCGTCGTCGCGGTCGAGAATCGACTGCAGGCCGGTCAGTGCGCCGACGAGGCGCCCCTCATCGAGGTCCCGCAGCGCCGTCCGCAAACGAACTTCCACTTGCCGTTCGCGAACGAGATTGGTGTGCCACGGATCGGCTTCGACCGGGTGCGTCTGTGCGGAATCGGCCGTCGCGGGGAGAGCAGGAACGGTGGCGCCGGGACCGGACGCCGGGCTGGGACAGAGAACCTCTGCCGGAGACTTCGCCGCCGTTTTCACAGGCGGCCCGCTGTCGCTCGGGGGTCCACGTCCCGGTTCGCGCCCGCTTGCCGGGGAGATCGACAAAAGCCACACAACCAGCGCCGCGCCGCCGGCGACGTGCCCCCGGCCTTCCCGCCGGAGACCAGCGCAGGCCGTCCTCCATCCTGCCATTGCTCGTTTCCTCCTGAAACGACAGCAGCCCTCCTAGCGCTGCGGCAGATGGTAGCGTTTCTGTCAAGATCAGCCTAGAGCAGTTTTCCGTGGGGCAGGTTTCAAACCTGCCCGTCTCGTTCTCCATTCGCAGGGCGGGCTTCCCCAGCCCGCCCTGGGGCGCCCCAAGGCCGGAGACGGAACGACGCACTTCCTCGCGCGCGCTTCGGGTTGGGATTTCAACCCAGCAGCTCGCCGATCACATTCCCGTGCACGTCAGTCAGCCGGCGGTCGATGCCGTTGTGCCGGAACGTCAGCTTCTCGTGGTCGATCCCCAGGAGGTGCAGCACGGTGGCGTGCAGGTCGTAACAGTACGTTGGGTTTTCAACCGCCTTGTACGACCAGTCGTCGCTGGCTCCGTACGTCATCCCCGCCTTGGTCCCCCCGCCTGCCAGCCATGACGTAAAGGTGAAGGGATTATGGTCGCGCCCCTTGCTCCCCTGGCTGCACGGCATCCGCCCGAATTCGGTCGTCCAGAGGACAATCGTGTCGTCGAAGAGGCCGCGCGACTTAAGGTCCTTGATCAAGGCCGCCGCCGGCCTGTCCATGCTCGTCCCCATGTCGAGGTGATCGCGGGCGATGTCTTCGTGACTGTCCCAGTTCCGGCGGGGAAAGCCGTTGTCCGCCCCGCTCCAGACCTGCACGAACCGCACGCCCCGCTCGAGAAGCCGCCGGGCGATCAGACAGTTCCGTCCGAAGTCCGCGGTGATCTTTTCATCGAGCCCGTACAGCGCGCGGGTCGCCGGCGTTTCCTGAGAGATGTCGAGCACTTCCGGCGCGCTGAGCTGCAGTTTCGCCGCCAGCTCGTAGGCCGAGATGCGCGCTTCGAGGCGCGAGTCCCCGGCCCGCTCCTTCTGATGCTTGCCATTCAGCGTCTGCAGCAGCTCCAGCCCTTCGCGCTCGCTCTGCGAGTTGATGAATTTCGCCGAGGGGGGCGGGAAGAGGTCGGCGATCGGATTTTTGGCGCCGGGGCGCAGCATCGTCCCCTGGTGCGTGGCCGGCAGAAACCCGGCGCTCCAGTTTCCGGGACCGTTGGGGGCGAATCCCCGTGTGTCGGGGAGCACGACAAACGTCGGCAGGTTGTCGTTCAGGCTCCCCAGCCCGTACGACACCCACGCCCCGATGTGCGGAAACCCTGGCAAGACGAACCCCGTGTTCTGCATGAACGTCGCCGGTCCGTGCACGTTCGATTTCGAGACCATGGAGTGGATGAAGGCGATGTCGTCGACGCAGGTCGCCAGATTCGGCACCAGATCGCTCATCCATTTTCCCGACTGCCCGTACTGCTTCCACCCCCAGGGACTCTGCATGCATGCCCCAGGGCTGCTCTGGAACAGCTCGACTTTTTCTCCCGGATCGAACGGCATCCCGTTGCGCTGGATGAGCGCAGGCTTGTAATCGAACATGTCGCACTGGCTGGCAGCCCCCGACATGAAGAGCTGCACGACCCGCTTCGCCTTCGCCCGGTGATGCAAGCCGCCGTTGAGATTGGGGAACGGCCCCGTGACCTTCTCATCCGCCAGCAACCCAGAACGGCCCAGTAGATCAGCCAGCGCGATGCCACCAAGCCCTCCGCCAAATTGCCAGAGAAACGCGCGACGATCCGGCGTTGCAGTGCGCGATAGAAGTCTCGCCCCCTTAGCAAGGGGGGGCAGGGGGGGGCGCGTGAAGATATTTTTGCGGTCAACCATCTGAGATAACCCGAAAAACAACATCCGAATCCCGGCGTGCAGGGAAGGAAAGCCAAAACTCAGAAATCTAAACCGAGGCTCGCAAGCACTTGTCAAACTAATCCACAAACAAAAACTCGTTGCTGTTCAAAATCACCCGGCAGATCGAACTGGCTTACGAACTGGCCTTTGCCCGCAAGCCGACGCCTGCCGAACAGCGGCTCGTGCGTGAGTATGC
>JBLMWR010000474.1:0-4328 GCA_050257335.1 Deltaproteobacteria bacterium
GACTGGGTGCTCGGCGGTTGCCCGAGTCTGCCCCGAATCATCACGGTGCGGGCCGAGGGGGTGGCGGCCGACGATCTGTTCGTTCCCGCCGCATGGGTTCCGGGACGCTCGCTGCACATCTGCGGACGGCGCAAACAGACCGGGCCCCTCAAGCTGGAGGTGCAATTCGAGCGCGACGGAAAAACCGAATCACGGAACTGGACGCTGAACCTGAAAGACGACGCCGACGACGTTTTCGTGGGACGCCTGTGGGGCCAGCGCAAACTCGATCGGCTGCGGTCACTGGTCGCAGAGCAGAGCGACGAGCAGGAGCGGCGGAAGCTCCTCCAGCAGATCGTCAGCCTGTCGCAGGAATGGACGCTTCTGTCGCCATACACGGCGTTCCTGGTGCTGGAGAATGAGGCAGAATACCCGAAATACGGGATCCGGCGTCAGCTCCGGCACCAGTACTGGAAGCCGGCCGACGCGATCGCCGCCGAGCCGCTGCCCAGGGAAGCCCTCGAAGCTCTCAAAACGCCGGCGCGTGCACCGCATGTCATCACGGCCCGGGAATTCGCCCAGGCGCTGGCGGCGGCCCGCAAGGCGCTGGCTGGCCGCGCCCCCCATCGGGCGCTGGTCGTGCTCGCTGACGTGGCGCACTCGCCGCTGGCGGACGCGTCGGACGAGTTCAAGTCGCTGGAAACGTCGGCCCGAAATCTCTTGGCTCAGGACGACCTGCTGCGCCACCTCGGTCCGCAGCGCGGCTGGTTCGATCGCAAACATCCGACCGGGTTCGACAGTCCCACGACCGAACTGGTGTGGCAGATGCTCGCCGGGTTTGGATCGGGGGCGGGGAGTGTCGATCCGCGCCTGGCGGCGCTGGGGAAGCCGGTCTCCGCTCCGACCGCCGGAATCACGCTGGAAGATTTCCCCGAATGGCTCGAGAAGACCTCCGGGCTGGAAGTGTTTCTCGACAAGGCGACGCTCGCCGACGAAGGGGTGGCACTCGATCAGGAGATGAATTTTCAGGGAATCCGTTCGATGTCACTGGAATCGCTGCTCAAACACGTCCTGACACCGACGCAATTGACGTTTGTCTTCGAAGACGACGTTCTCAAGATCACGACCTCCGCGAAAGCGGGGGAGAAGCTGTCGAACCGTCTCTATCCGGTGGCCGATCTCCTGCAGCCGACGCGATCGACCGACTACGCGCTCCTGGTCAATGCCGACGTCGATCGCGAGATGCTTTCGAACCGCCGGCTGAATGACCGACTCAACCGCAGAGTTGCCGTCGAATTCGCGCAGGTGACCCTCGAAGACGCACTCGATTTTCTTGCCGACAAACTGGACGACAATTTGATTATCGACCGGAGCACGCTGGCCGACGAAGGGGTCGCTCTGGACCAGCCGGTTTCACTCAAGGTGCGCGACATGCCGATCCGTTCGGTTCTCGCTCAACTTTGTGAGCCCGTTCAGTTGACGTTCTCGATCGACAATGAAGCGGTGGTCATTACCACCTCGGCGAGGGCGGGAGAGAAGCTGGAGACCCGGTTCTATTGCGGGCTGGGGATCATTTATGAACGTCCTCCCGAACTGGTGCAAAACGACCGGGCAATGCCCGGGGTCATTCTCGGGGGCGGGTTCGGCGCCATGGGAGGCCTTGGCGGCGGGATGATGGCCGGAATGGGAATGGCAATGGGAGGCATGAGGGGGGGCTCTGGCCCGGGAGGCTTTGGCTCGCCGGCGTCATCCCCCGGCAATCCCGCTGTTTCGCAATCCGCCGCCGACGGCGATGCTCTTTCCACAGCCGACTACGCGTCAATCGAACCCGGGCAATCCGATCCTGATGCCGAGAAGGACGAAGAACCGCCCGAACCGCGCGGCGCCTTCGATCCGGGCGCCAAGCTGGGATTTGCCGTGCGACGGCAGTCGACCACGGCCCGCGAAGTGATCAATCTCGTCGAGTCGACGATCGAGCCCGACTCGTGGGAGGCTTTGAGCGGGCCGGGGAGCACGACGTACTTCCCCGCTGCCGTGGGGATTGCCATCCGCCAGACTCCGGCGGTGCACGAGAAGATCGAAGCGATGCTCGACGGCCTCCGCAAGCTCCCTCCGGCGTTCGCGAAAGATTCGGGCTACGCACCGGCGAAAGTTCGCGAGCCGCGACCGGACGACGTTGGGTTCGCGGACCTTCGCATCCTGATGCAACTGCTGGAAAACGTGGTCCAGCCCGATACGTGGGAATCACTGTCCGGCCCCGGATCAATGCAACCCTACGCTCCCAAGCTGGTGCTTTCGATCCGCCAGACACAGGAGGTTCATCGCGAAATCCGGAACCTGCTGACGGTGCTGCGGCGGGCGCGATACCTCGCCCGTCAGGGACGCACTTGGAAATCGTTCGGCCTCGCCGAGGGCCCGTGGTTTTCGGCCGTGCTGGGGCTGACCGATCTGCGGGTCGATCCGCGGCAGTCCGAATTGCCGGACGCCGAAGCTGGCGAACTGAAGGCGCTGGCGATCCTGCGGGAGCCGCTCGCCGGCGAACAGGCCTGGCACTCGATTCCGGCCGACGGCCGCCCGCCGCAGACGACCGTCGTTCGCCACGGCGCGGCCCGCAGCGAGTTCGAATTTGAAGGGCGGCTGGCGCGGGTCGAAGGGGACGAAGCCGCGGTGGCTTATCCGGGAATGGCGATTGTCGAGCGCGGGGCCTGGGGCGAAGCGCTGCGGCGTATGGTCGATGGCCGGCTCCCGTGGCTGCCGCACCGGTCGCGCCGTGAGTTGGCGCGCCTGTTCCACGTCAAGGTCGCCGGCCAGGATGAAAAGGAAGTGCGGTTGCGACTGGAATTGCCGGGGGCGCCTGCCGGTAACGAAATCCTGGTTACCGTCAGCCGTCAACACGGACTGCCGACCTCCTGGGAAAGCCGGCTCGACGGAAAACCGGTGCAGCGTCTGCGGTTCGAGGAATTCGACGAGTCGCACGGGCAGCCGGGGTGGAAGCGCGTGATCGCCGAGGATGTCGCGGGGCGCGAGGTCGAGCGCTGGGAGTTGGTCGGCGACACGCCTCCCAAATCCGAAATCCCGGCGCTCGATGCGCGATGGGAAGCGTATTTCGTCGTGGACCTCCGCGACCAGGAACGGGCGCAGTATTCCACCGCGATCGAGCTGCTGCGGGCGGTCCGTCTGCGCGACTGGGCTGCGGCCGATCGCGCCCTGAGCGAGGCGCTCTCGCGCCAGCCCGGCCAGCCCTTTCTGCTTCTGCTCAAGGCCTGGTCGCTTGCGCAGCGCGATGCGCGTCACGAGGCCGAAGTTGTCGAATTGCTCAAAATGGTTGCGCAACACGGGAGCGGCGACATGTTGCAGTCTCTGGCCGACCATTCGTTTGCCGCGCTCGATGACGCGGTGATCTATGAAGTCCTGCTCGCGCAGCCCATCGACCGGCGGCAGGCCGCGGACTGGGACCGGCTGGCGCGCGTCGCCGTTCGCGCCGGCAAGCCGCACGAGGCTGTGGCGCATCTGAAGTCGGCAATCGCACAGGCGGGTCCGGCGAGGGACGATCCCGAGCGCATCCGCCGGCTCGTGGAACTGCTGCTCGAAACCCGGCACGTCGGCGAAGCCGAGGCCCTCGCCGAAGCGCGGGCCGCTCGTCCCCAGGCCCAACCCGAAGAGGTCGCCGGGCTGGCCGAGGCGCTGCATCAATGGGGCGAGGTGTCGGAAGCGGCGAAGTTCATGCGGCAGGCTCTGGCTCATAAGGATGTCACCGGAGAACGCCGCCAGAAACTGCTCCATCGCCGCGCGAACCTCGAAACCGGCACGGTCCGCTGGCGGACGCTGCTGGAAGCGATCGACGCTGTGCCCGCCGAATCCCCGCTCCGTGCCGCCTCGCTCGAGGCCATTCTGGCCGACCTCACCGACCCCGCGCAGGGAGACCAGGCGGGACGATTGGGCGACGAAGCGAAAGACAGGCGGGCCCAGGCCGCGTTCCGCCTGCGCCAGGCCGAATTGTACCTGCTCCGCTCGAACCTGGGCGCCGCCGCCGACATCGGCTGGTCCCTTTATGAATCGAAGCGTTTGCCCGCGGAGCGGCTCGACTGGCTGTTCGGGCGGTTGTCGGCGGCTCGGCAGAACGAACGCCTGATTCGCCTGGCGGACGACCGTCTGCGCTCCGGGAAAACGCTTTCGCAAAACGTGCTCGATCGGGTCGCCGCGGCCTGCGAGGCCACGGGCCGCCCGGACGCCGCCCGCCGAGCCCGCACTAATTCGCGCGACATCAAACCGCCGCCGGCACCGGCAGCACCGGCGGCAAATCCCCGGGGCGGGGGCTTCTTCTCCGTGCGGTAGGTGCTGGATGCAGT
>JBLMWR010000475.1:0-4997 GCA_050257335.1 Deltaproteobacteria bacterium
GTTCGGATCATTATGAAGGCTGACTATCTAAATCGCCGCGAATTTGCCGGGCGGATTGCCGCCGGCGCCGCAGTCCCTTTAATCGCGGGCGGGGCCACGGGCGAGGCGGCCCAGCCGGCGCAGAAGCCCGACGAATCGAAGCCCCCGTCGCCGGTCGAGCGAATGCTGGCTCTGATCCGCCAGCAATATCCTGACCCGCGACTGGACGATTCCGGGATCGCGGAAATCCGGGAGGAGCTGGAAGCGCAGGTCGCCCGCTCGGCGCGGCTGAGCGCATACCCGCTGACGAACGCGGATGAGCCGGGGTTTGTGTTCAGGGCTTATCGCCAGGAGGGAGAAGAGAGAAGATAGAAAGTGCGGGTGGGCTTGACGGAGCATTTTGTCAAACTCGAAATCTGAGATTCGAAATCCAAAATCATTATCGAGGTGCCCGTGGCGCTTCCCCCTGACGTCGCTTTCGCGTCGCTCCCGGCTCTGGGGCGCGGGCTGCGCACGAAACAATTCACATCGGTCGAACTGACGGAATTCTTCCTCGACCGGCTGGAGACGATCGGGCCGCGGTTGAACGCCGTCGTGACCGTGACGCGCGAACGGGCGCTGGCCGAAGCGGCACAGGCCGACCGCGACCTGGCGGAGGGAAAGGACCGCGGGCCACTGCACGGCATCCCTTACGGAGCCAAGGATCTGCTGGCGACGCGCGGGATTCCGACGACGTGGGGCGCGGCGCCGTTTCGCGACCGCGTCATCGACGAAGATGCCACCGTCATTCGCCGGCTGCGCGAGGCGGGGGCCGTGCTCGCCGCGAAGCTGGCGATGGTCGAGATCGCCGGCGGGTTGGGATATAAACAGGCGAACGCCTCGTTCACCGGGCCGGGGCTCAATCCCTGGGACGAAAAATTGTGGAGCGGTGGCTCATCGAGCGGTTCGGCCGCGGCGGTCGCGGCGGGGCTCGTCCCCTTCGCCATCGGCTCCGAAACGTCGGGCTCGATCACGACGCCGGCGGGGTATTGCGGCGTGACGGGACTGCGCCCGACGTACGGCCGGGTGAGCCGGCACGGGGCGATGGCCCTCAGTTGGACGCTGGACAAACTCGGCCCGATTTGCCGGACGGCCGAAGACTGCGGACTGGTGCTCGGCGCCATCGCTGGCTCCGACCCGCTTGACGAGACTTCGGTGGGGCAGCCTTACCGCTTTCCTGACGAAGCGCCGGCGGCAGAGCCGTTCCGACTGGCGGTCCTGCGCGAGCCCGCGCGAAAACTCCAGCCTGCCGTACAGGCCAGTTTCGACGCTTCGCTGAAGGTGCTCGAAGGCCTGGGGACGATCCGCGAGATCGAGCTTCCCGACTTCCCGTATTCGACGGTCGTGTCGACGATCATCGCCTGCGAAATGAGCGCGGCGTTCGAGGGACTCCTGACGAGCGGGCAGGTGTGGGACCTTGCCGCCCCGGAAGACCGGGTCGGGGCGCATGCCCCGCAGATGATTCCGGCGAAGGACTACATCAACGCCTTCCGCGTGCGGCGGCTGATTCAAAAATCGCTCGACGGGCTGCTGGCGGATTTCGACGCGGTGGCGGCCCCCACGCTGTCGACGGTCGCCCCGCCCGTCGACCAGCCGTTTCACGAGTATCAGACCGGATTTCGCGGAAGCAGCATCGGCGTGGCGGGGAACGCAGCCGGGATTCCCGCACTCACCGTACCGAATGGCGCTGGCGATCGCGGGCTGCCGACCGCCCTGCAGTTTGTCGGACGGGCCTTCGACGAAAACCGCCTGATCGCCGTCGCCCGGGCCTACCAGTCCGCCACGAAATGGCATGAGCGTCATCCCGGATAAGGCCGAGAGGACTGTTCACCCGGAAACCACCAGGGCAGAACGGGTGGTTCGACAAGTTGATGCCGGGGCTTACCCGGGAATGCGGCACACAAACGAAACAGCCCGGCAGCGAAGCGCCGCCGGGCTGTGATGATGCGTCGTCTGCCAGTCGCAGGCTACTCTGCCTCACCCGCCTCCGCGGGCGCGGCGGCGGCGGCTTCCTCCCAGACCATCAGGTGCTGTTCGATGGCGACCAGCGTGATGTGTTTGCCTCCGTGGCTGGCCTCGAGGGCATAACCGGCTTCGCGAAGCTTCGATTCCTGCTCGGAACCGTTTTCGAGCGTTCCGTCGTCTTTGACGGCCCGCCACCATTGCAGGTGGGGCCAGTCGCGTCGGACGACCTTCAGGCACGAGTCCATAGCGCGGCCGCCGGTCCCGGCGCTGAACCCCGCCCGCCGGGCAATGTGGGTATATGTCGCAATTTTTCCGGCACGTTTGAGTTCCCAAAGAATCTCTGCAACTTCATCGGCACGAGACGATGCCATAAACCCGTCCTCAAGCGTGATCGTTCGAAGCGAACAAGAATGGACCGACCACTCCCGACGCCGGATACCGCCCGATCGTGCGGTGTTTCCGACAAATTCAGAATACCCGATTTCAGTGCGCGCCTCAACCCCGGTTTACCGCACGAATCGGAATGTTCCGTTGTTTTCCCTGGCGATCGCCTCGAGCGTCAGGGCCCCTTCTTCGTTCTCGAAAGCGATCGTGTGGATGACGACGTTCGTCTTGTTGAATTTTCTGATCATCTCCCGCACCTCGCCCGGGTCGTCCAGCTCGCCGTCGGTCAGGAGAAAAATCACTTCCGGCTTCATCTCGAGCGCCTGCTGGAGGGCCATATTCGGATTGGTCGTCGAATCGGGTTCGCGATTGCGGATCCAGGCGCTGGCGCGCTGCAGGTTGGTCCTGCTGGCCGGCAGCATTCCCTTGGCGGGCTTGGGGTCGAACAGGGGGAAGGTCCGGTCGTTGAAGAAGAACACGTAGAACTTCTGTTCCGGAGTGAGCTTGTTGATTGAGCGGACCAGCTCGGTCTTGGCTCGCACGAACCTCTGGCCGTACATGCTGCCCGAACAATCGACCACATAAACGAACGACTTTCCCTTCCCCTTGGATCCGAAGAACCCGGCGCCCAGACCCAGTCCCGGCCCGCGACCTCGGCCGGTCCCGGTCCCGCTTCCGCCGCCGCTTCCGCCCCCCTCGCCGCCTTCCCCACCGTCGGACGCATCCATCCCCATTTTCGCCAGCTCGTTCAGGCCGGCGAGCTCGCTGGACTGCTGCGCCATCTCAGCCAGCTCCTGGGCCGAGGCCGTCTCGAACGGCTTTCCGCCCCCGCCTTCAGGCCGGTCATCCCCCAGAACGCTGTCAAAGCCCTCTTCCCCGGTCCCCTCAAAATTGCCGGCTTCGATCCCGATTCCGGCCTTCTGAGCGTGTGCATGAAAGGCGACGCCCGCGATGCACAACGTGAGGGCGGCGTGGATCGCCGCCGAGAGAAGCCAGTTGGCGTTGTGCACGCAGAGCAGCTTGGCAATCAGCAGGAGCCAGGCCAGTTGGGCACGGAGGCTGCGGTCGCGCGGGCGCGGTTCCCACGGCGTTTCGTCCGAACCCTTCAGCCTCTGCAGCCCCACACTGAGTGGTTCCGCGGTAGCGCGCGACATTGCCAGGAAGACCTCTCGGAATTACGGACAGGAGGACGGGACCGGCCCGGCCTGCGAGCGAAGCCAGCCAGCCCCCAATTTCTCTAGTTTGCACGATTTCGGTAAGAAATACAAACTCAGTTTGGCGGACGCTCGCCCGAGGGACATCCGCGATTCGCCCAACTGCTCTTGCAGCATTTCCGTCCTCCCGATAATCTTCGCCCGCTTCTCTCTCAGGACAAGTGCCCCCCCGCCAGTTTTTTCGGAGATGTGCCGCCATGCGCAGCCTCATGGCCGTTTATTCCGCCCGTTTGCCCGGTTTCGTCGTGGGCGCGGCCGCGTTGATCTGCGCCGGCTGCAACGTGATGAACGGCGGGGTGAACAACCACGTCGGAACCAGCTTCTACCGGCAGGGGAATTACACGATGGCCCGCGACGAATTCCAGCGCGCCGTCGCCAACGATCCGTGGAACGCCGACTATATTCACAACATGGCCACCGCCATGAAGCGGCAGGGAGACGTCACCGGCGCCGAACGCACGTATCGGAGGGCCATCCAGATCGATCCCGGGCATCAGCCGTCGTACCACGGGCTGGCTCTGTTGTTGAAGGAGCAGGGGCGCACGAACGAAGCCGCCGATCTGCTGCAGGGCTGGGTTGATCAACAACCGTATTCGTCCGAGCCGTACATCGAGCTGGCGTGGCTGAAACGCGAAACCGGAGACCTGGCGGGATCTGAGCAGGCCCTGCTCAGCGCCCTGAAGGTCAGGCCGAACGATCACATCGTCACTGCCCAGTTGGGGCAGTTGTATCAGGACACGAACCAGCCTGACCGGGCGATCGCCATGTATCGCCGCTCGCTGTACACCCGCTGGAACCAGCCGGAAGTGCAATCGCGGGTGTCGCAACTGCAGCGGCAGCATCCGCAGGCTGGATACAGCGTGGCGCCGCCGGTTCATGTCCCGCCGGCACAGGCCTACTACGGCGCGCCCCCCCCGATCGTCCAACAGGCGCCCCTGACCTACGCACCGATGGCTCAGGGCGTCCCCGGATACCCCACTCCAGTTGTCGCCGGTCCGCCGGTGCAGCTCGGCTCACCGATCCTCGAGGGGGACCCGGCGCATGTCTCCCGCGGACAGATCAGTGCAGACGTCCCGGCCGTGCAGCCGCATTAGCCCGGATTATTCAAACTCCCACGAAATGCGGCAGTGCGCCGTAGTAGAACTCGTGAGAGTTCTGACTCCAACGGTAATCGGGGCACCGAATTCTCACGAATTCGGCTACCGCGGCGTGAATAATCCGGGTTAGCGGTCTCTCCACGCGCGGCACCACAATGTCGTGGCTCTGCAGCGGTTGCAGACGTTCGTGATTGAACACAAATTCCTCGACTAGTGCTTTGTCAAAGATAAAAGTTAGGTTGTAGCCACGCTCGCCAGAGCGTGGGAAAGCATCGAATACAGCCTCATCCCCCACGCTCTGGCGAGCGTGGCTACCCGA
>JBLMWR010000476.1:0-2816 GCA_050257335.1 Deltaproteobacteria bacterium
CCGAATTCTCCCATCCAGACGATAAGCGTCGATTCCAGCAGACCGCGCGCCTTCAGGTCTTCCAGCAGCGTCGCCCAGGCCGGGTCGAGAACGCCCGAAAGTTTCTGCACGTCCTCGAAATTGTTCTGGTGCGTGTCCCATCCCAGTCCCTGCCCCCCCTGAACGCCGTTGAGGGAGACTTCGACGAACGGCACCCCGCGCTCGACCAGACGGCGGGCCAGGAGGCACCCCTGCCCGAACTGGTTCCGACCATAAGAATCGCGCAGTTCGTCCGCTTCCTGATTCAGATCGAAGGCTTTGACCGCCTCGGAGCGCATCATCCGCACCGCCTGGAGGTATGCCGCACGGTGGCTCGTGGGCGGAAGACCGGGATGGCGCGCGGCAAAGTCCGTTTCCAAACCGGCCAGCAGCTCGAGCCGGGCGTCGGTTTGTTCGGCAGTCACGCTGACCGGCGGGGCGAGGTTCTTCACGCGCAGCGCCCGTTCGTAATCGGCGTTTCGCCCGAGGTTGGGATTGCCGTCGCCTACGATGAGCGGGGCATATTTCGGCCCCAGAAAGCCGGGGCCAAATGCGGCCGGACTGAGGAATCGGTAAGGAGCGATGCTGACGAAATTGGGAAGCTCGGCTTCGTCCGTCCCCAGCTCGTGGCTCCAGACCGATCCCAGCGTGGGGTATTGCACGGGCCCCTGCGGGAGATAGCCGGTGCGGAGCAGATACGTGGCCCGGGTGTGGTCTCCCTCCTTGGTGGTCATCGAGCGGATGATCGCGCAATGCTCCATCTGCTTTGCCAGCTTCGGGAGATGCTCGGAAATCTGGATGCCGGGGACCGACGTATCAATCGCCTTGTACGGCCCGCCGTTTTCGTGCCCGGGCTTGAGGTCGAATGTATCCATCTGGCTGGGACCGCCCGACATCCAGAGCAGGATACACGAGCGGCGCCTCTCTTTGCTGGCGGCGACTTCCTCGGCCAATGCCGGCAGCCAGCGCGACATCGACACGCCGAATGCACCACATGCTGACAGCCTGAGCCAGTCGCGGCGGGAGAGCGAAGGAAGCAACGATTGTGATCGACTGGTCATGGGAAGTACCTCCTGCTCAATAATTCTCCAGGAGCGCCGATTTGGCGTCGGTTCCGAAGTCTTCGATCGTCCATTCCTCGGCGAGCGCCCGGTTGGGGACGTCGTCGATGAGGACCTGCATGCGAGTTCGCGCCGCAACAAAACCCGGCGACGCGCTGGGATGGTTCCAGACGGTAAAATCCATCTGGATCGTTTGCTTCTGCACAACGGTCACTGCCTGCCTGGATGCGACGCGCTTCCCCGCTCGTGCCTCGCCGAGTTCCAGCCGTCCCTGCTGCCATTCCACGACCCGTTTCTCACGTACGACCTTCGCCTTCCGCTGGGGACCGGGGAAGACGATCATCCATTGGCCGAAATAATAATCGGCGCTTCCGCCGAAGCCACGCCCGCCGAGCGGCTGATTGAAGTTCAGTTCCTTGATAGGTCCATCATCCCGTTTCTGCCATGCCCGAACGAGACTGTTTAACGGCTTCTCACTTTCCAGCAGTTCCGTTTCAGGAATCAGGAATTTGTCGATTTCCGTACGTTCAGTGCCGTTGATTGTGTACAGCGTCTTCATCTCGACCCAGCGGCACTTCTCGCCGTTCTCCATCGACGTGCCCACGAGCGAATAGGTGCGCTTCATGATTTCATCGTCATTTGTCCCCTCGCGCCGCATCGTCACGAAATACCGCACCCACCAGCCGTCGGCCGGCAGCTTTTCCGGTGCGTCCTCGGCGAGAGCGAATGATCTGCAAGCCAGAGCGGTCAGGAACAGCAACCCGATTCGAAGAATGTTCACGGCATCGTCTCCCCGATTGAAGCCCGAGCGACGCTACAACGACGCTGGGACCAACCGGGGGGCTTACGCCCCCCGCTCGCCGGGATAATTGATATTTGCAGGCCGCATTATCGGTTGAACAGAAACTCGCTGCTGTTGAGGAGCGCCCAGAACACGTCGCTGAGGCGGCGCTTCGAGGCCTCCGAGCCTTCTCCAGAATCCACGTATTTCGTCAGCCGGTCGAGCTCGTTCGGCCGGGGTTTGCGGCTCAGGGCGGCCAGGTACAGCGCTTCGATCCGCTCGGCGGTCGTCATCAAGGGAAATTCCGTGACGGCAGCCAGAGTGGCGCTCTTTTCCAACCCCGTCGCGTCCGAAACGAACTGGCCGTTCATCATCGACAGGGCCTGCAGGATCGTCGTCTGCTGTTCGGTGACCGAATCGCGGCTGTTGTCGAATGTCTGCACGAACTCGTCGCGGGGGGTATTGCTCATCATCCCCAGCGGGTTGCGATTGCCGTATGGCTCGTGATACCCGGTCGCCTGGGCGATGCTGTCGAAAAGCTGCTCGGGAGAAAGCCCCTTCAGGGCCATGCGGGCGAAGAGCCGCGGATTTTCCTGGCTCTTGTCGGTCTGGCGGCTGCTGAGCTGGTACGTCTGGCTGGCGGTGATGGCGCGGATCAGGAATTTGACGTCGAACTTGTGGGCGGCGAACTCGCGGGCCAGCTCGTCGAGCAGCTCTGGATGGCTGGGAGGGTTGTCGGCGGTGAAGTCATCGACCGGGTTCACGATTCCGACGCCGAAGAAATGTCCCCACAGACGATTGACCGCCGTGCGGGAAAAATAGGCATTGCCGCCGGAGATCATCCAGTCGGCGAGGACGTTTCGCGGACGGTCCCGGAAATTGAGCTTCGGCTGCTCGCCGTCGAGATGCGTGGGAACGACCTTCGTCGCGGTCCCGGGAATCGTCAGCTCACGGCC
>JBLMWR010000477.1:0-4767 GCA_050257335.1 Deltaproteobacteria bacterium
GAGACGCCCCTCGGGCAACGGGTGAACGCCCTTTATCTCGGGACGCACGTCATCAGCGGCCTGGGGACGGCGGTCGTCGCGGCGACGGGGCGAGACACCGAATTCGGCCGCATTTCCGAACGGCTGGAGCACAAGCAGCCCGAAACCGGCTTCGAACGGGGCCTGCGCCAGTTCGGCCAACTGCTGATCAAAGTGGTGCTGGTCATCACGGTGGTGGTGTTTGCCGTCAAGGTCGGCTGGCAGCACAAACCCCTCGTGGAATCGCTGCAGGTGGGTCTGGCGCTGGCGGTGGGCATGACGCCGCAACTGCTCCCTGCCATCACCACCGTCGTCCTCACGGCGGGCGCCAAGGCGATGTCGCGGCACCAGGTGATCGTCAAGCAGCTCCTGTCGATCGAAAACCTGGGGAGCATGACGGTCCTCTGCTCGGACAAGACGGGGACGCTGACCGAAGGAGTCATCCAGCTTCACGCCACGCTCGATGTGGAGGGGCAGCCCAGCGAGCGCGTCTTGCAGCACGCGTGGATCAACGCCTTGCTGCAGACCGGGTTCGAAAACCCCATCGACCGTGCGATCTGCGAAAAAAAGAGATTCGACATCGACGGCATCGAAAAGCTGGACGAGCTTCCCTACGACTTTATCCGCAAACGGTTGAGCGTGCGGATCCGGCAGCATGGCCGGCGACTCCTCATCACCAAGGGGGCCCTCGCCAACGTTCTGGAGTGCTGCGCGCAGGTCGAAAACGCCGGCGGCACGGCTGACGGCCTCGAGTCGCATCGGGAAGCAATCGATCGGCGCTTTGCCGAGATGAGCGAGCTGGGTCTGCGCGTTCTGGGGCTTGCGATTCGCGAGGACGACGCGCCGCATCTCACAAAAGCCGACGAGCGCGATATGACGTTTCTGGGGTTCCTCGTCTTCGCCGACCCGCCAAAAGCCGACGCGAAAGAAACGCTGCAGCAACTGCGCGACCTTGGTGTGGCGCTGAAAATCATCACGGGGGACAACCGGGCGGTCGCCGCTTCGATCAGCCACCGGGTGGGGATCGAAACGCCGGTGATCGTCACCGGCTCCGACCTGCGGACGCTGAGCGAAGACGCGGTGCGCCAAAGGGCGCACGAGGCCGACGTGTTCGCCGAAGTCGAACCGAACCAGAAAGAACAGATCATTCTGGCCCTGAAGCAATCGGGGCACGTGGTCGGCTATCTGGGGGACGGGATCAACGACGCCTCGGCGCTGCATGCCGCCGACGTGGGGATCTCGGTGGCCTCGGCCGTAGACGTGGCCCGCGAGGCGGCGCAGGTCGTGCTGCTCAAGCAGGATCTGGGGGTCCTGGTGGGAGGCGTCAGGGAGGGGCGGCGGGCGTTCGCCAACACGCTCAAATACGTCTTCTTCGCCATCGCCGCCAATTTCGGCTATATGTTCAGCCTGGCCGTCGCCTCGCTCTTTCTGCGGTTCGAGCCGCTGCTCGCGGCCCAGATTCTGCTGGTGAATCTCCTGGCGGACTTCCCGGCGATGGCGCTGGCCACCGACGCCGTCGATCCCGAACAGATTCACCGACCGCGCCGCTGGGACATCCGCTTCGTGACCCGCTTCATGCTTTCGTTCGGCCTCACCAGTTCGATGTTCGACTTTGTGACGTTCGCGGCGATGTATGTGTTGTACGGCTTCAAAGAAGAGATATTCCACACCGGCTGGTTCGTGGAATCGACGCTGACGGGGGTGATGATCATGCTCATCATCCGCACGCAGCGGCCGTTCTTCCTGAGCCGCCCGGGAATGCTCTTTAACGTCGCCTGCGCGCTGATCACCCTCGTGACGGTGCTGCTGCCGTACTCGGCAATGGCAGCCCCCCTGAGATTCGTCACCCCCCCGCCGCTGCTGGTGCCGGTGGCCGTGGGGATCACGCTGATGTACGGCGTGGGAATGGAAATCGTCAAGCGGCTCTTCTACCGCTATCTGGCGTCGGGTGCGTAAATCTCTCGTCCCCGCGCTCTCCGTGAGGTGCGCGCGTCTCCGGGGTTGCGGTCACATCTCGCCGTGCGGCAAGCTCACCGGGATCCGATCTCATCACGGGAGTTCCATCCAGGCAGCCATCTACCCCATCAGCCGGCGGATCGGCTCGGCCATGTAGACGTGGTTCGGGCGGCCGGTGACGTCGTACCAGACCGCCTCGGGAGGAATGCCCAGCGCGTGGTAGATCGTGGCAGCGAAGTTTTCCGGGGACTGCGGATCGCTGGCGGGGTACGCGCCGTTCCGATCTGACGAGCCGATCACCGTCCCTCCCTTGACGCCACCTCCCGCGAACAAGACCGACTGGCAGGGGCCCCAGTGGTCGCGGCCGGCGGTCTTGTAGATTTCGGGAGCGATGTGCGAGATCCGCGGCGTGCGGCCGAATTCGCCGGCCATCACCACCAGCGTGCTCTCGAGCAATCCGCTCTCGTTCAGGTCGTCCAGCAGGGCCGAGACGGCCAAGTCAGTCGGCGGAAAGAGATAGTTCTTCAGCAGCGGGAAATTGTTCCCGTGCAGGTCCCAGCTTCCGAAGTTCCCCATGTTCACCTGCACCATGCTCACACCCAGCTCGACCAGCCGCCGGGCCATCAGCAGCGACCAGCCGAACGAGTTGTCGCCGTAGCGCGCCAGGACCTTCGGGTCGGCCTTGCGGACGTCGAACGCCTGGCGGACTTTGGGGTCGGCCATCACCGAGAGGGCGGCCTGGCGGGCGCGGTCGTAGCCCGCCTCGGAGGCCCGCTCCTCCAGTTGCCGCCGCTGCCCTTCGACCACCTCCAGGAGGCCCATCCGCTCGCGGAACCGCGGCGCGAGAACCCCTTCCGGAAGCGTCAGATTGGGGACCTCGAAGCGCCAATTCAGCTTGTCGGCCGGTTCTCCCTTGTGCAGGTTGAAGAGGTATTTCGGAAACGCGCCGGAATACGAGTGATACGCGTGCGGCTTGTCGGTGGCTTCGATGAACCACGGCTCGTGCTGGCTTCCCAACAGGCCCGCGAACTGGCCGGGATAGATCCCCGTGTTGGAATGGTAGATCTTTTCCGGGAGGACGACGCTGGAAGGGAGATTGTTGCGGCCGGGCGTGGCATAGCCGGCGATGGCGGCGATCGAAGGCCAGTCGATCGATTGCGGCCGGCTCGAACGGAACGTCACGGGCACTTCCGACCGCCCGGTGAGCATCATGTAAGTCGCCGTGTCGTGCCCGTTGTTGGTGTGTGTGAGCGAGCGGACGAGGGCCCACAAGTGGCTCCGCTGCGCCAAGAGCGGCAGATGCTCGCAGATCTCGATCCCCGGGGTCCGCGTGGCGATCGGGTTGAACTCCCCCTTGAACTCGGCCGGCCCCTCGGGCTTCATGTCGAACGTATCGTGCTGCGACGCGCCACCCGTAAGAAAGAGGAAGATCACCGAACGGGGCCTGGGGAGCGGCGAACCGGCGGCCTGGGCCGCGCTCCGCCACGCAGCGACGTCGGCCATCGACAGCCCCATCAGGCCGATCGATCCGGCCTGCAGCATGTGCCGCCGCGTCAGGGGATGCCGCGGTACGGGCGATCGTGCGTGGTTCATGCCGTTCTCCCGTTTGCAGTCGTCACGCCGGAACGGAGGGGGACGCTGCACTATCATATTTCGGATTGAGGCTTGCGGCAACGGAAATCCGGCTCGTCGAGGGTTGCAATCGGCGAGCGGATCGCGCTTTCGAGAGGTTCGGCGCATTGCAGGTAAATCACAGGCGGTCGGGAACGGGCAGGGGGGGGCCCGATTCGAGACGGGATCGGCTCACCTCGCCTGCCAGGTTGAAGAAAGGTCCGCCAGCAGCGCGGTACGCGACGGTCAGGCATTTCCCGATAACGGCTCCCGGCATTTTTCGGATAGGTGTTTTTCGATCCGGCGGAGTATAATAATACCGTGCAGCGCCGTCGCGGCATGCGTCGCTCTTTGAGATTCGATTTGAGAGCCATTCTCTCAATCGGCTGCCGTTGGAGACGGCCGGTTCCGAAGTTTGCGACGCCGGCGTTGATGCACGACAGGCGTCCCATGGAACCTGATGACTTCAACCAGGCGGTGACGAAACGCGTAGGCGCCCTGCGCGCGGCATTTCGCTTGGGGCGGACGCGACCGTTGTCGTGGCGGTTCGAGCAACTCCGCGCGCTCAAGGCGATGCTCACCGAGAAGGCGGACGAAATCTGCGCGGCCCTCTGGTCGGACCTGCGAAAGTCGCCGCTGGAGGCCGAGGTCAGCGAACATGGTTTCGTGATCGCCGAAATCGACCATACCCTGGCGCACCTGGCCCGCTGGATGAAGCCCCGGCGCGTTCGCGTACCGCTGCTCAGCCAGCCGGGCAGAGCGCGGATCGTGCACGAACCGCTGGGAGTGGTG
Source organism: Deltaproteobacteria bacterium (assembly GCA_050257335.1). Classification (GTDB taxonomy): domain Bacteria; phylum Planctomycetota; class Planctomycetia; order Planctomycetales; family Planctomycetaceae; genus JACQFH01. The sequence continues at coordinate 4,378 of JBLMWR010000477.1, forward strand.
CTGATCATCGGCGCCTGGAACTACCCCGTCAACCTGCTTCTGGCGCCGCTGGTGGGCGCGCTGGCCGGCGGAAACGCCGCTTTGCTGAAGCCTTCGGAATCTTCGCCCGCCACGTCGAACGCCATGGCCAGACTGGTTCCGCAATATCTCGATCCCGACGCCGTCGCGGTAATCGAAGGCACAGCGGCTGAAACTCAGGCTATCCTCGAACTGAGGTTCGATCACATTTTCTTCACCGGCGGCGCGCGGCGGGGGCGGGCGGTGCTCGAGAAGGCGGCAAAACACCTGACGCCGGTCACGCTCGAGCTGGGAGGGAAGTCGCCGTGCCTGGTCGACAGAGACGCCGATCTGGCCGTGGCAGCGCGGCGCATCGCATGGGGCAAATTCATG
>JBLMWR010000478.1:0-3829 GCA_050257335.1 Deltaproteobacteria bacterium
CGACAGCCCAGGAAGATTGCTGGGCTGTGACGAACCCCAACTCGAATCCAAAGGACGAGTGCGTTTTTCCTGCGCTGCGCTCTGTGCGCACCTGCTTTTCATCGAAGGGCTGGGTAAGCCCGAGCGTCATTTGCAGCCAATCGCTGCGCCGGTGCCAACCGAGGTTTCGCTCCATTCCTCCTTCGGTTGGCGGAAAGGTCAGAGCGCACGCTCCCGGAAGGCGAATGGTGTCCCAAGAGAACGAGGTGACGTAGCCGGGCGGTTCAGTCGGCCCGAAGCGCCGTCGGACTTCGTCTTCCCGTTCGCGCCAGGTTCGTGCCCAGAAGCTCATGCCAGCACGTCGTACACGACTTCGCCGGCGACGTCGGTCAGGCGGAAATCTCGGCCGGCATAACGGTAGGTGAGCCGCTCGTGGTTAAGCCCCAGGAGGTGCAGGATCGTGGCGTGGAAATCGTGGACGTGTACGCCGTCTTCGGCGACCCGGATGCCGTATTCGTCGGTCGTCCCATGGACGACGCCGGGCCTCACGCCCGCGCCGGCCAGCCACGAGGCGAAAGCCCACGGATGATGCTCGCGTCCCTTGGCCTCGGCACTGTTATTGAACGGCGTGCGGCCGAATTCGCTCGTCCACACCACCAGCGTTTCGTCGAGCAACCCCAGGCGCTTGAGGTCTTTGAGCAGGCCGGCGATCGGCTGATCCACGTTTTTGGCGAGCGGCGCGTGCTGGGCGATCATGTCGCCGTGCGCATCCCAGTTGTTGGATGAACCCGAGTCGATCAGCTCGACGAACCGCACACCCCGTTCGACGAGCCGGCGGGCGACGAGACACTGCCAGGCGAAACCTTTGGTGCTCCCGCGCTCCAGGCCGTACAGCGCCAGCGTCTCGTCGGTTTCGCGCACCACGTCGAACGCTTCGGGCGCGGCCATCTGCATGCCGAATGCCGTTTCGAATGAGCGGATGCGGGCGGCGAGCGCCGGGTCGCCGTCGCGGCGCTGCGCGTGTCGGCGGTTGACCTCGGCCAGATACGCCAGCTCGCGCTCCTGCCGATTGGCGGGAATGCGGGGCTTGATGTTCCGCATCGGTTCGTCGCCGGGCACGACGAGCGTTCCCTGGTGGCTGCCGGGGAGGAAATCGCAAGCCCACACCTGTCCCCCGGCGTAGGGGCTGAAGGGGGCGATGACGACGAACGAGGGGAGGTTGCGGTTCGGGCTCCCCAGGCCGTAGCTCACCCACGAGCCGATGCTCGGCCGGGCGACGTTGAACGAGCCGGTGTGCATTCCCAGCGTGGCGTTGTAGTGATTGGAATGATCGGCGTGCATCGAGCGAATGATCGCCATGTCATCCACGCAGCCGGCAATATGCGGGAAGAGCTCGCTGACCATCGCCCCGCTTCGGCCGCGGGGTTTGAACTCCCACTGCGGCCGCTTGAGAAACAGCTTCTCGTACCCGGGACGGTTCCGCGTCTCGGGATGATCGAGCACGACCTCTTTGCCATGGTCGGAAAAGAGCCTGGGCTTATAGTCGAACGAATCGACGTGCGACACGCCGCCGCTCATGAAGAGGAAAATGACGTTCTTCGCTTTGGCCGGGATCTGCGGCGGGCGCGCGGCCAGCGGATCGCCGGAGCTGGTCGCGCCGTCGGCGAGCAGTTCCGAAAGAATCCCTGGCATGAGCAGCGACCCGGCGACAGCCGACCGCAGGAAACCACGGCGGGAACAGGAGCAATCAGACGCGTCGTGCATATCTTTCCGTTTGAAGATTCAAACAATGGAGAGTGACCGCGAAATAAACGAAACACACGAAAAAAGGACAAAAGAAAACAGTTAGGGCCTCCTCAAACAGAGTGCTGCCATCTGCTTGATTCGCGTTCATTCACGTTCATTCGCGGCTCATCCCCATTTTCGTGTCTTTCGCGTGGATGGTGGTTAATCAATATAAACGAATTCGTTACTGCTCATCAAAACGCGCAGCCAGGCGGCCCAGGCGATGCGCGGACGGTCGGGAGAAGGGTCGCCGGCGAGGTCGGCCGTGTATTCGGAAAGAAACCGCGCCGTGGCGGCGTGGTCGTCGGCGGCAGGGGGGCGGGCGAACATCAGCTCGAAAGCCCGTTCGAGACGGGCGCGATCATCGGGGAGCTCCATCAGCCGCACGGCGAAGCTCGCCGAGCGGGCGTGAACGAACGGATCGTTCAGAAAGAACAGCGCCTGCGTCGGAACGGTCGTCGTATAGCGCTCGGAAGTGCTGGCGTTGGCGTCGGCGCCGTCGAAGAGCGTCAGAAACGGATGCCGCTTGATCCGCTGGGTCATCAGGTACACGCTGCGGCGGTTGTGGTCATAAACGGCCGAGAAGGGTGCGTGCTGCGTAAAGCCCCATGTCTTCTCTTCGGGAAAGGGATGCGCCCGGCCCATCGTGAGATCGAGGTCGCCGCTGACCGCCAGAATGGCATCGCGAATTTCCTCGGCCGACAGCCGGCGGCGGCGAAAGTGCCACAGCCACACGTCATCGGGATCGACCTGCGCATTGTGCGCGTCACCGGTGCTTTGCTGCTGGTACGTCTGCGAGAGCATGATCAGCCGGTGCAGCGCTTTGACCGACCACCTGCCGGCCACGAACCGTGCGGCGAGAAAATCGAGCAGTTCGGGATGCGAGGGAGGCTCGCCGCGCATTCCGAAATCGCTGGGGGTCTTCACCAGTCCCTGTCCGAAATGATGCTGCCAGACGCGATTCACGAAGACCCGTGCCGTCAGCGGGTTCTTCGGGTCAGTCAGCCAGCGGGCCAGCTCCAGGCGGCCACTGCCGGCATCCGGCGGAACGGTCTGCCCTCCGAGGACGTTCAGGAACCGCCGCGGGACTTCTTCCCCCAGGCTCTTCGGATCTCCGCGCTGCTGCACGCGGGCGTTGTGCGGCTTCCCTTCGGCGACGGCATACGCCAGGTCAAATTTCGGCGCCGCGGCAGCCAGCTCGTCGCGCTTCTGACGCAGTCCTTCGGCCCCCGTCGTCAGCTTCCCGAGATCGACCAGCGGTCCGGCCACGTTGCCGGAAAAGTGCTCGACCTTCCACGTGACGCCGTCGCCCCCGGCATTGTCGGCGTCAACCACGCGGCCGCTGATCGAGACCGTTCCCTCGATGGGGGAGAGCCAAGCGAGAGCGACTCCGCCGGCCGGACCGGGATGCAGGGCGAAGCTGCGCGGCGGAAACGTGGCCGTCCAGGCCTTGATCGGCTGATCCGTCGCGTTGACGAGTGCCGAGGGAGTGTCTCCCCGTCTCCAGACGTTCAGGCCAGGACGCTTTTCGACGTCGGCGAGCGGTTCCGCGAGAAACGCCGGTCCGTCGCGGACATCGAGCAGGCACCATACGGCCTCATTCCCGAAGGCATCGGCGTGGGGATTGCCCGCCAGCAGGGAGGGGACGAGATCGTGCGCAACATTCCACCGCCGGCCCTCACCACCCATCTCGGCGATCTCAAACTCGACGGTGGTGCTGTCGGCGCCGTGGTTGGCCCGCGGCAGGATGGTGAGCTGCACGGACTGGCCCGGTTTCACCGCCAATGGCTCGAGTGGTTTGCCCGCGGCGGAAATCGCCTGAGATCCGCCATTGTCGATCTGCCCCTCGGCCAGAAGCCGTTGCGTCTGCCCGCCAAGCTCCTTGATCTGTTTCGACGAGGCGGCCTGGTCGTCGAGCGATTTTTTCAGGGAGGCTTCGGCCTCGGCGAGCTGCTGCCGATGGGGCTTCACAACGCGGTCGAATTCGGCCGGCGGCATGAGGGGGACCATGTCGCGCGAGGTCTTCGTCTTTTCGCACCCCGGGAAGGGATAGCGCGTGCTTTCG
>JBLMWR010000479.1:0-3505 GCA_050257335.1 Deltaproteobacteria bacterium
AGAGAACGATAGTGGCGTGATTTGGAACCCGGTTGCGGTGCCGGCATGACTTTTCGCTTGTAAATCCGAAATCCCAAATCCGAAATGCTATGACGTCTGTTCGCCTTGCTGAAATCGCTCATGCCCGCTCGGGCGACAAGGGAAACCATGCCAACGTAGGGGTCATCGCCTACACGCCGGCCGGGTTCGAGTTCCTGGGACGGTACCTGACGGAAGCCCGGATGGCCGAGTATCTGTTGCCGTTGCGGCCGCGGCAGGTCGAACGCTTCGAAATGCCCGGGATTCTCGCGTACAATTTTCTGCTGCACGACATTCTGGCAGGCGGTGCCAGCCGGTCGCTGCGCACCGACAGCCAGGGGAAAGTGCTTGCCGCCGCGGTCCTGGAAATGCAAATCCCTCCGCCACCAAACCTGAATGAAATGCGGCGACCGGATGGAAAGTGACGATGTACGAAAAAGAAAAGAAGACTCACGCAAAGGCGCAAAGATGCGAAGGAAAAAAGACGAAGTGCGTCGCCATGACGCTGGCTGTCGTTTCGAGTCCGCGAGTGAATGGAATTCTTTGCGTCTTTGCGCCTTTGTGTGATAATTTCTTCGTCTGCAAGCTTTTGATCCGGGCGACGACCGGGCTGAATTATCCGGGGTTGAATTCGTTCTGTTTCAGCGGAAGGCCGGGCGGGCATTGTCCGTGAGCGAGATTTGGATTTGTGCCAGAATCATTTTTCTGCCCCTGAACTTTCTGTCTCTGTTCTCCCCCTAACGAGTGACGACGGTCGTGTCGGAACCCCTTATCCTGATAACGACAAGTGACGGTGTCGTGCGGCTGACATTGAATCGGCCGCAGAAACGTAATGCGCTCACGCGCGAGTTGCTGGCGGAACTACTGGCAAAGCTCGAGGAAGTGGCCGCGCGGTCGGACGCGCGGTGTCTGGTCCTGGCGGCCAGCGGTCCGGTGTTTTGTGCGGGGATGGACCTCGCGCAGATGCAGGAAACCGCCGCTCGTCCCGATGCATCGAAGGTCTGGCACGCCGACACCGAACTGTACCACGACGTGGCGACCGCCCTGTTTCAGCTTCCCGTCCCCACGCTCGCGGTGGTCCAGGGGCCGGCGGTCGCCGGCGGTCTGGGCCTGGTCCTCGCCTGCGATCTGGTCATCGCGGCGGAGACCGCGACGTTCGCCCTCCCGGAACCCCAACGTGGCATCACGGCGGCGATCGTCACGCCGCTCCTGGTCTACCGTGCCGGTGCGGCAGGCGCGTCGTTTCTGCTCCTGTCCGGCGAAGCGCTCGATGCCCGAAGCGCCCAGCGAATGGGTTTGTGCCAGTCGATCGTTGAACCCGTACGGCTGCACGCTGCCGCCGACGAACAAGTACGGTCGATCCTCTCCGGCGCTCCGGGGGCGCTGGCCATCACCAAGCAGGAGCTTCGCGCGTGTGCCGCTGTCGATGTTCTGGCCCACCTCAGACGTGCCGTGGCGGTCTCGGCACAGGCCCGTGAATCGCCTGAAGCCCGCGAGGGGTTGGCGGCGTTTCTCGAGAAACGGCAGCCGAAGTGGCAGCCGAAATAGGTTGCATCCGGCATGCCGCGGTTCGCGCAGGGCGGGCTTCCCCTGTCCGCCCGTCACTCTCGCATGCCCGGGTGCACCGATTCGCCCAACTGCGCGGAAATCGCCGACAAACACTCGATCGTCGCGAAATGATTCACGGGCGGGCTGGGGAAGCCTGCCCCACGGCAGCGGTGGCCGCATAGCGGCCGGCTTCGGGGAGGGCATGTCGACCAGCGAGTTACGTTACGAGGCCTCGACTTCGCTGCCGGCTTCGGTGCGCTCGCCGAGAATGACGGTCATTTCTTCCTGATTGAGGGCTTCGCGTTCGAGCAGGGCCAGAGCGAGCTGGTCGAGCTTGTCGCGATGAGAGTTCAGGATCTCGGTGGCGCGGATCGAGGCTTCGTTGATGAACCGCTGCACTTCCGTGTCGATGACGTGCGCGGTCTCCTCGCTGAACTGCCGCATCTCGTGGATTTCCTTCCCCAGAAACGGATGCTCTTCGCTCTGGTGAAAGGCGACCGGACCGATGGCCTCGCTCATCCCCCAGTGGGCGACCATGCGGCGCGCGAGGGTCGTGGCTTGTTCGATGTCGTTCTCGGCGCCGGCAGAGTATTCGTCGAAGATCATTTTCTCGGCGGCGCGGCCCGCCATTGCCAATGCCAGATGCGAATGCAGTCTCTGTTCGCCGATGTGATGCCGCTCTTCATCGGGAAGGAGCTGCGTGACCCCCAGCGCCCGCCCGCGGGGGACGATGGTGACCTTATGCACCGGGTCGAGCTCGGGGAGCAGCCAGGCGACGAGCGCATGCCCGGCCTCGTGATAGGCGGTCATCGCGCGCTCCCTGTCGTTGAGGATCTCTTCCCGCTTGGGGCCCATCAGCACGCGGTCCTTGGCGGTGTCGAAATCGTCGGCATCGACCTGCGTCTTTCCTTCGCGGGCCGCATTCAGTGCGGCCTCGTTAACCAGGTTGCGGAGATCGGCCCCCGAAAACCCGATCGTGCCGCCGGCGACGACGTCGAGGTTGACATTGTCGGCGAGGGGCACTTTCCGCGTATGGACTTTCAGGATTCCCAGCCGTCCCTCGCGTGTGGGGCGGTCGATGGGGACGTGCCGGTCGAACCGGCCAGGACGCAGCAGCGCCGGGTCGAGGACGTCGGGCCGGTTAGTGGCGGCCAGCACGATCACCGCCTCGTTCTGCTGGAAGCCGTCCATCTCGCTCAAGATCTGGTTGAGCGTCTGTTCGCGCTCGTCGTGCCCCCCCCCGACGCCGGCTCCGCGGACGCGCCCCACCGCATCAATCTCATCGATGAACAGGATGCAGGGGGAATTCTCCTTCGCCGTGCGGAACATGTCGCGCACCCGGCTGGCGCCGACCCCGACAAACATCTGGATGAATTCGGAACCGTTGATGGAATAGAACGGTACCCCGGCCTCGCCCGCCGTGGCTCGGGCCAGCAGGGTCTTTCCGGTCCCCGGCGGACCCATCAGGAGCACGCCCTTGGGAATTTGCGCCCCGAGCCGCTGGAATTTTGCCGGGTTCTTGAGAAACTCGACGACTTCCTGCAATTCGCGTTTGGACTGCTCCATCCCCGCGACGTCGTCGAAGGTGTTGTGCTGCTCGGAGGGGCTGAAGCGCTTGGCGGGACTGCGGATGAAACTGCCGGCCATTCCCCCCGGGCCCAGCGGATCGGCCGCCCGCCGCAGCATGAACCACACGAACCCCACGACCAGCAGGGTGCTGAAGGCAGTCACAAAGAGCTGGCCCCCCGGTCCCCAGTTCGAAGATTCGGACGAAAAGTCGACGTTTCGGTCTTTCAGCAGGTTGATCAGGTCTTTGTCATCAACAGGCGGGCGGATCGTCGTGAATTTCTCGGGGAGTTTTTTCTCCGGCTGTTTAGGATCCCGTTTGGGGTCCAGGGGGGGATCCTTCCATTCGCCGATGATTTTTTCGTCCTTGAAA
>JBLMWR010000480.1:0-4350 GCA_050257335.1 Deltaproteobacteria bacterium
CGACCAGCGGAAACAGGCCCGCAAGCGGTTCGACGACTCGCCGGTGAGGTTCGTCGGCCCCGGCTCGGCGTGCGAGTTTCACAGCCCCGATCCGGTCGTCGTGCGGAAGAACATCGAGGAAACCAAAAAGTTCGTGGTGCTTTCGCACGATCTTGGCGGCTCGGGGGTGAAAGTCCGTCCCAACGGAATCGCCAAAGGAGAAGACCGGGGGAAGACGATCGACCGGATCGGCAAGGCCCTGCGGGAGTGCGGCGAATATGCGGCCGGATACGGGCAGGAAATCCGCGTCGAAGTGCACGGCAGCGAGACGTCGGACCTGGGCGTGATGAAGCAGATCATGGAGGCCGCGGGCCACGACGGCGTCGTCGTCTGCTGGAACTCGAACCCCGGCGAAGTGGTCGATGGCTCGATCGAGCGCAACTTCAGCCTGATCAAGAACAAAGTCGGCGGGACCGTCCACATCCACGATCTGTACGACAACTACCCCTACCGCGAGCTGTTCGAACTGCTGCGCAAGCAGGATTACGAAGGCTACTGCCTCTCCGAAAGCCCCGCGACGCCCGACCCGCTCCGCGTCATGCGCTATTACCGCATGCTCTTCGACGAACTGAATCGGGAGTGAGCGACTCCGTACGTCAGGCTCTCCAGCCTGACAGCGATGTGGCCCGGAGCGTCCCCATCGGAGAGCCGGCCAGCAGACTTGCGACGCGGTTCCTCGAGAGCAAGCATGCCGGCTCGCCTGCCGCCGCGTGAAATTACGCCCACATTGCTGTCAGCGTCGTGTTGTCGGGAGCAGGCGCTTTTGCCGTCCGGCGGGCGAATGGGCCCGAAGCATCGTCGATGGTTGCAGAATGATTCGCCGCACGGCTAATCGACGTAGACAAACTCGTTCAAATTGAACAGCGCCAGGCAAAAGTCCGTCAGGGCAGCGGCGGCATACGGGTCGGTCCCCTCGGGCAGCATTTCCGGCATTGCCAGCTCGGTCATTGGACGGTTCGATTGCTTCAGCTTCGCCCGCTGCTCGTCGAGAAACTTTAACCCCGCGGCAAGCTCCGCCGGGTTCGGGAGGCGCCCGAGGACACGTTCATTAGCCAGGTGAATCCGCTTGTCGGGAGTGTTCCCGGCGTGAGACAGCACAAAGCCCGCCAGATCGCGGGCGGCAGCGAGCGAGAATTCGGAATTGAGCAGGATCAGCGCCTGCGGGGCGATCGTCGAGCGATTGCGGCGCGGGCAACTGGCGTTCGTATCAGGACGGTCGAAAGCCTCGAAGAGGGGGTAGCGCAGGTTCCGCCGCACGAACAGATAAATGCTCCGCCGGCGGTGATCGACTTCGTCCGGGCTGACGTTCCACTGGTTCTTGAGGAGCGTGGAAGCGACTTCCGCCGGCAGGGGAGGCCGCACCCCGGGTCCGCCGCGACGGGTGCTGATCCGCTCCGCCGCGGCCAGCATCGCGTCCCGAATCGCCTCTCCTTCGAGTCGTTGCCGATTCATCCGCGCCAGAAGACGGTTCTCCGGATCGACTTGCCGAGCTTTCTTCCACTTTGCCATTGCCGCCGCCTGTTGTGCGGCCGACCAGTCCGGGGACGCGGGTCTGCTCGCCTGCAGGTAAACGGCCGATGAGAGCAGCAGTTTGTGCAGTTTTTTCAGGCTCCACCCCTGCCGGGGGAATTCCGTGGCCAGCCAGTCGAGAAGCTCGGGGTGCGTCGGTTCCGAGCCCATCTTGCCGAAATCACTCGGGGTTTCAACCAGCCCGCGCCCGAAATGGTGCTGCCAGATCCGATTGACGATCACCCGCGTCGCCAGCGGATTGTCGGCACGCGTGACCCATTCCGCCAGTTGCGCGCGGCGGCGGCTCGTGGAGGCCCCCGCGGCAGCCGCCCCGACCGCTACCCCGTCCGGATTGGCAATCCGCAAAAAAGCGGGGACGACTTCCGGCCCTTCGCGCCGGAAGTCGCCGCGAATAGAGAGGTGGCTCGGTTTAAGATCGGCGAGCCGCTCGTGCACGGTTCGCCCGAGAGGCGCCTTCGGCGGCTTGTACGTCTTCTTCAGCTCCTTGATCTCCGCCGATGCCGTTTCGTGCTGTTTTCGCTCGTCGTCTGAAAGGGCCTGGATGATGTCTTTGGGCGCCGGCTGCAAATCGGGATTCTCAGCCTTCAGGCGCTTTCGCGCCGATTCTTCGAGAGTTTGAAGCTCGTCGGCGAGTTCCCTGAGCCGCACAGACGGACCGCTTTCCGGCGGCTCCACCGTACCCGGCGGCTTCGGAAGAGGATGGTCCTTGAAAACCTCCGCCGGATCGAAAAATGCCCGCAGCCGGTAAAAATCGTACTGGCTGATGGGGTCGAACTTGTGGTCGTGACACTGGGCGCAGCCAACCTGCAGGCCAAGCAGCACCGAGCCGACGGTTCCCGTCATGTCGTTGAGGAAATTGTGCCGGCGCTCTTCGAGAAGGTTGATGTCGGGCATATCGGGCCCGCACAGCAGGAACCCGGTGGCAATCGCAGCTTGGGGGTCGTCCGGGCGCAGCTCGTCGCCGGCCAGTTGCAGGCGGATAAATTCGTCATGGGGTATGTCCGCGTTCAGGGCTTCGATGACCCAGTCGCGATAGCGCCACGCGTTGGGGCGCACCAGGTCGTGCTCGAATCCGTCAGTCTCGGCAAAGCGCACGAGGTCCAGCCAGTGCTGCGCCCAGCGCTCGCCGTACGCGGGGGACGCAAGCAGCCGATCGAGGAGCCTTTCATACGCGTCCGGAAATCGGTCACTCACGAACGATTCGATTTCGGCCGGTGTCGGCGGCAGGCCGGTGAGGTCGAACGAGACGCGACGAATCAGCGTTCGGCGGTCAGCCGGGTGGAGCGGAGCCAACCCGGCCTCTTCGACCTTCGCCAGAATGAAACGATCCACCGGCGTGCGGCACCAGTCCGCGTCCAACACGACCGGCAGATCCGGGCGCACCAGCGGCCGAAACGCCCAGTGTTCCCGATCGGCGGCAGTCACTGGTGGTTCAGCCTGGAGGGGCGGCTCGGTCGGCTCGCCAGCCGGCGCACTCGCACCAAGGAGCAGGCCGAACAAGCAGGCAAACAACCGCGAGACCGTTGCGCTCGCGCCGGGTGCACGCGTATCAAAAGCGTCGGGCTTCATTGGTTACACGACCCCTGACGGCTCGTCCGGCAGGAGAATCGGACTCCCCGGCTGGCCCGCATTATTCAGGCTTGCGCGAAAGAATGGCCTCGAGCATATTTATAAGTGGTTGTTCGAACACAACTTCCACACATGCAGCGAGGCCACTCATGAGTTTACAGTCTGGCGAGCAATTGTCATTCGATTTCCTCCCCTCGCTGCCGATTAAAATCAAGATTTCTCCGGCCCCACTTTTGAGCGACGCCCGGATGTTGCCGGTGCGGAAGTTGGATGAACGGATTCGTGTACCGAACAATTCGCGGCGGCATTGGGTGATGCCCGCGACCCGCAGTTCACCGCGCAGGCGCTACCCCGGGTTATTCAGACTGCTGCAGGGCTTCGCCACCAGTGTGACCTGCTTTGACTGACACTTGGCCGTTCATCCGGCAGCGGTCGTCCCCAAAGTGCATCGTCCACGCTCACGTCGGTTCATCCCGCCAAGCGTAGTGGCATTTTCCGGCGACTTTGGCTATGGTTTGAAGCATTCGAACGTCCGTCTCGTCTGCCGTTCGCGGCGCGCGTCAAGTGCAGGATCTTTACGTAATGAGTACCGAGCCAGAAACGCAGGAAAGCGCTCCTGCACCCCGCGTTCAATTGAAGCCGACCGTCGATCCTGAACAGGCCCGTCCTGTTCCCTCGTTCTTCACGGAGCCTTCGTCCCCGGCCGCGACCGCCGAAACGGCGCCGCAGCCGACGCCCGAGCCGCCCGACCGCGGCCCCAGCGCCACCGACGTCGCGGCGCGGGAAAAAGTCGAGATCCCGGCGCGGGGAGCGGCCCTCGATGCCGAGCTTGAGGCCGAAATCAACGCGGCCCTCGAAGGGGGCGCGAGCTTGGCCCTCGAGGAGGTCCCGGGCGAAGGTCCGAAGACCGCCGCGACCGAGCCTGGCGCCGACCGCGATCTGGAAATCGCCGCCGGAACGAAGGTCAAGGGGAAGGTGCTGTCGGTGCACGGCGACAGCGTGATCGTCGACATCGGCGCACGCTCCTCGGGGGTCGTTCCCGCCCGCAACTTCGAACCGTCGAAACTCCCCGCCGTCGGGGCCTACCTCGAGGTCGTCGTCGAAAAATACGATCCGGCGGAAGGATTGATCGAGCTCGCCCCGGCGAAGGCGACCATCGCCAGGCCCGCCGGCGACTGGAACTCCGTCGCCGAAGGGCAGATCGTCGATTGC
>JBLMWR010000481.1:0-3074 GCA_050257335.1 Deltaproteobacteria bacterium
AATGAGCAGACCCGCGCGATACGGCGCGCGGGCTTGTGGCACGTAATTCAACACTTCGCAACTGAACCTTCATGCGTGTCCTTTCCGGCATACAACCCACGGGGCGGATTCACTGGGGCAATTACTTCGGCGCCGTCCGCCAGCACATTGCCCTGCAGAACAACGAGCAGGCGTTTTATTTCATCGCCGACCTGCACGCCCTGACGACGATCCGCGATCCAAAGGTCCTGCGTGAATTGAGCATCGACGTGGCCATCGATTATCTGGCGCTGGGGCTCGATCCGCAGAAAGCGGCGCTGTTTCTGCAGTCGGACGTGCCGGAAATCACCGACCTGACGTGGCTGTTGATGACGGTCACGCCCATGGGGCTGCTCGAGAAATGCCATGCGTACAAGGACAAGGTCGCCAAGGGCCTGCCGGCCGACGCGGGGCTGTTCACCTACCCTGTCCTGATGGCTGCCGACATTCTGGCGTACGACAGCGACATCGTTCCGGTGGGGGTCGATCAGGTGCAGCACATCGAGGTGACCCGCGACATCGCCGAAAAATTCAATCACCAGTACGGCGAGGTCTTCGTCCTGCCCGCCGCCCGGCTCAATGAAGCGGCCAAAGTCCCGGGGACCGACGGCGAGAAGATGTCGAAGAGCTACGGAAATACCATTGAGCTATTTGAACCCGAGAAACAACTCCGCAAGAAGATCATGGCGATCAGGACCGACAGCACGCCGGTCGAGGCCCCCAAGAATCCCGAGACGTGCAACATCTTCACGCTCTACAAGCTCTTCGCGACGCCCGAACAGCAGGCGGCGCTGGCCGCGCGGTATCGCGCCGGCGGGATGGGGTATGGCGAGGCGAAACAGGTGCTGTTCGAAATCGCCCTGGAGCATTTCGCAGCGGCCCGTGCCAAACGCGAGAAGCTCGTCGCGGATCCCGCCACGGTCGCCGGAATTCTGCGCGATGGAGCAGCCCGGGCGCGGACCAAAGCCGCTGAAGTTCTCGACCGTGCCCGCCAGGCGTGCGGCCTTCGCAGCCGAAACGGGTGAAGCCATGTCCGCCGACCTGCTACCGCCGCTGCCCCACGAAGCGCCTGCCGGTGGGCACCAGGCGCTCCTCCGCTGGCTGGCTGGCGGCGCCGCGGGAGCCGCGTTGTTCTTCGGAATTTCGGCCCATCTTCCCGAAACTTTCCGGCCTGCGGGCCTGCTGGCGATCGTTCTCGGCGCGGCGGCCGGCTGGGGACTGGGCCGCTGGGGCTCCGCCTTGCGCATCCGGCCGAGCTCCCTCGTCGCTCTGGCTGCCGGACTGATCATCGCCGCCGGTCATGTTCTGGCCGCGCTCGAAACACACCGGGACGGCGTTCGGAAAATGCGGGCTTCGAAGGCCTGGCAGGAACCGGTCGATCCGATCAGCGCGAAATTCAAGGAATTTCTCGAGCACGAACCGGAAGGCGAGACTCCGGAAGCGCGCCGCGAGCGCCTGGCGACCCTGGCCGCCGTCGAACGGGGCGAAGCCATGCACAGACAGCGACTCGAATACCTGACCTTCCAGGGCTACCTCGCCAGCCGGATTCCCAGGGAATGGGGCAAGTGGAGCGCTCCCTGGCCGGCGATTTTCTGGGGAGCCGAGATTGCTTTGAGCAGCACCCTGGGAGGCTGGCTGGCTCTGTGGACCCTGCGCGCGGCATTTCCCGGAGGGGCGAGCGACGCATCGCGTTCGAACCTCGATCACGAAATACAAGGCAGTCGCGGATGAGCACCGATCAACCTTCCGGAGATTCCTTCGCCGGGCCGATCGGCATGCCCGTCATCGCCGTGGGGACCGACATCGTCGAAGTCGTGCGGATCGGCCAGATGATCGAGCGGCACGGCGAGGTCTTTCTGACCCGCGTCTATACCGACGACGAGATTCGCTACTGCCAGAGGCGCAAGGAATACACGCAGCACTTCGCCGGCCGCTGGGCCGCCAAAGAGGCGGTGATGAAAACGCTGGGGACGGGGTGGAGCCGCGGCGTCGGATGGCGCGACATCGAGATCTGCTCGAGCCGCAGCGGGGCGCCGTCGATCGTGCTCCGCGGCGGCGCCCGCGAGATCGCCGAGCAGGCGGGCATCTGCGACGTCCTCATCAGCATTTCGCACTGCCGCTCGTTCGCCACCGCCACCGCCATCGCCGTCGGCCGCTGACGTGCAAAGTGCTGCGCGACAATGTACAAATGGCCGTTTGGCGGCGAGGCGCGGCCGGGTCCAGTCAGCTTTGAAGCGCCGTGCGAAAGAGACTCAGCTTCGCTCCGCCGCTCTAGCAGGTCGCGTTGAACAGGCCCTCGACGGTTCCCTCTCCCCGAGGGAGACGGCGAGTTATCGACGTGAATTGCCGGAAACAGTCTCGATTGACTGCTCGAGGAACCCACCATGACGACCCCCCTGGCGGAACGCCTGGCCGAGTACGCGGCGAACCTGACTTTCGAGCGCCTCGATCCGAAAACGGTTCACGAAGTGCGGCGGCGGCTGATCGATTCGTTCGCCTGTGCCCTGGGAGCCTACGGGGCCGGCGCCCCCACTGTGGCGCGGGCCATCTGCCGGCGCGTCAGCTCCGAGCCGGCCGCCACGTATCTCGGCGGCGCAAAGAAGACGCTGCCGGCCCTGGCCGCCTTCTGCAACGGCGTCCTTTTCCGCTATCTCGACTTTAACGACACGTACCTCTCGCTCGAACCGGCCCACCCCAGCGACAACCTGGCCGCCGTGCTCGCTGCCGGTGAGGCCGCCGGCCGTTCTGGACGCGATCTCATCACCGCCGCCGTCCTGGCGTACGAAATCCAGTGCCGCTTCTGCGACGCCGCCAGCATCCGCAAGCGCGGCTGGGACCACGTGACGTACGGTGCCTTCTCGACCGCCGCCGCCGCCGCCAAACTCTTCGGCCTCGACGCCGAACGGATCACGCAGGCCCTGAACCTGGCGGGGACGCCCAACGTGGCGCTGCGGCAGACGCGGGCCGGCGAACTCTCGGAGTGGAAGGGATGCGCCTTCGCCAACGCCGCGCGCAACGGCGTCTTCGCCGCCATGCTGGCCGCCGAGGGGCTCACC
>JBLMWR010000482.1:0-3301 GCA_050257335.1 Deltaproteobacteria bacterium
GGGAAATAAACTGGTGAGGTCATGAAGGTCTCGCAGTGACGATTGACGAATCAAGAGTAAAGAATGTTCAGCGGCGAGGCGCAGTCGAGCCCCGTGCCCCAAAGACTCGACTCCGCCTCGCCGCTCAACGGGTTATTTCGCAATTTGTTTGAGCGCCTCGGTGACTGACTTGCGAACGGTTTCGTCGGGGTCGCGGGCGATGGCTTCGAGCGCAGGAACGGCGGGACGGGCCGCCCGACCCATCAGCGCCAGCGCCGCGACCGCCTCGTTGCGGGCCCGCGGATCGGGATGCTTCAGCAAGCGGATCAGGGGCCCCAGGCACTCGTCGGCAAGTCCCTCCCGTCTGGAATCGACGTGCACCAGTGCCCAGGCGCTGGCGATCTGCAGAACGTCGTCGCGTTCCTGCAAGTTCCTTTCCAGAAGCGGAACGGCCCCTTTGGCGGCCGAGCCGATCTTGCCGACGGCGTAGCTCGCGGCGCACCGCACGGGGATTTCCGGTGCGCTCAACTGCGGCAGAACCTGCGGCAGGGCCGGGGCCGACGCGGGGCCGATCGAGGCCAAAGCCGACAGCGCGTCGCTGCGGATCGCCGGGTCGGGATCCGCCAGCATCGTCGCGAGCTTCTCGACGGCCGGGGCGGCCTTCGGGCCGAGCAGGGCCAGCGTGGCGGCCGCTTCGCGGCGGATCAGGTGGAATTTGTTGTCGAGCGCCTCGATCAGGCGGGGAATCGCCAGCTTCGCATATTCGTCGTTCGTCGGCTCCAGGAGCATCAGAGCCATGGGGGCGACGACATGCAGCCGTGAGCTGTCGTCCTTTTCGAGCGCCTTCTTGAGCAGCGGCGCCGCCCTTTTGTCGCCCATCTTCGCCAGTGCCCAGCCCGCTCCGGCCCGCAGCTCGAGCTTCTCGTTCGCCAGGATCTTCAGCAGCGTCGGGGCCGCTGCTTCTCTGGCGTCGGGGCCGATGTGCGCCAGCGTGAGCACGATTTCGCGGCAGAAGTCGCGCTCGTCATCGGTAAGCTCCTTGTCGTAACCGGCCAGCGTGCTTGCCAGGGCGCCTGCCGCGGGTTTGGCGGCCGGGCCCAGGGAGCCCAGGATCATCACCGCCAGGTGCTGCAGCCTGGGATCTTTGAGGGCCGGCAACAGGGCCGGCACGACGTCCGGACCGATGCGGCCCAAAGCCTCCGCGGCGTGCAGGGTGACCGAGCCGTTCTCGTCGTTCAGGGCGGCGACCAGCGCGGGGACCGCGGCCTTGGCCGACGGCCCGATGTTTCCCAGCGCCGAAGCCGCCTCGCGGCGCATGTCTTCATTGGGATCCTTCAGTGCCTTCGTCAAATCGCCGACAGCGGATTCGGCAGCAGGTCCCAGGTTCCCCAGAGCGTTGGCGACATGGACACGGATCGATGGATTGGGGCTGGCCAGCAATTTTCGGAGTGCTGCGACGGCCCCTTTGGCCTCGGGACCGATGGCCCCCAGGGCGCCGGCGGCGTAGATCACGACTTTTTCATGGCGCGAACTGAGGGCCTCGGTCAGCGACCCGGCGGCGGGCTGCGCCGCAGGGCCCATAAACCCGAGGGCTCCGGCGGCCTCCCAGGCCGGTTCCGGATTGGCGGCGTGCCCCTTCACCAGCTCAATCAGCGCCGGAACAGCGACGCTGCCACAGGATCCCAGCGCGACGACGGCTTCGTCGCGTACATGCTGGCTCTTCGCCTTCAGCGATTTCACGAGGACCGGGACCGCCTGCTTCAGTTCGTCGCTGTCGGGAGGGAGGATCCGCGACAGGGCCCGACCGGCAGACGTCGCCACGTGCTCATCGTCCCCCTTCAGCAGAGTCAGCAGCAGCGGGACGGCTTCCTGCGAATCGCGGCCGATCGATCCCAGCGCGTCGATGGCTCCCGTGTAGAGGCGCGACTGCGGCGATTTGAGCAGCGCCACCAGGTCGGGAACGGCGGCCCGCGCCGCCGGGCCGATATGTTCCAGCGCAATCAACGCCTCGTACTGCACTTCCGCGCTCTTGTCGGCCAGGGAGGCGACCAGCGCCTTGACGGCCGGAGCCGCGTAGGGACCGAGCTGTCCCAGCGCTTCGGCGGCACGCGCCCGCTGATCGGCTTTCACGGACCGCAGATCTTTGATGAGGGTTTCGACGTCGGGTGTGTCGGCGGCGAAAAGAGGGACGCAGGCGCCCAGGTACGCGACCACAATGAGCAGCAGAAGCTTTTTCATGGTTTGGGTCTCGGATGAAGGGAATGCGTGCGATTGGACTGCGCGTTCTTGTGGACGGCACAACGTCGTCGTGTCCGGGAGTGAATCGCCGGCCCTCGAGCGATCGAGGCGACGGGGTTGATCGGCGGGCGAGGGTTCCCTTGATCTCGAATGCCCGGCACGCGATACTTATGTTACGAGATCGCAAGGGAAAACTCCACAAACAGGCCGGGAGGTCGGGGTATGGACCGCGCAAAACTGTTCCTTGGGGGATGGGTGCTGGCACTGGGGGTGCTGGGCAACTCCGAAGCGATGGCGCAATTTGGCGTCAACCCCTGGTATAACCCTTATGGTTACGGCTATGGGTTCGGAGGCGGGACCGTGGAGGGGAACGCCCTGATGGGCATGTCCACCGTAATCCGCTCCGCAGGGGAGTATAATTTGTATACGGCCGAGGCCGGCGTCAATTACGAGGAGGCCCGCAGCAAGTATCTCGACAACCGCAGAAAATGGACTCAGCAATACTTCCAGATGCGTGAGACGAGATCCGCGATCGATGCCCAGAAGAAGGAGTCGGCGCGACAGTCGCGCGACGCCTATTACGCGGCGTCCAAGTCCGAACTGTCCCGCGCCGCGTCGCCGGTGGCGCTCGATCCCGTCACGGGTCACATCACCTGGCCGGAGATTCTGCTCGCCGACGAGTTCAAAAAGCCGCGCAAACAGGTTGACGAATTGTTCGAGCTGCGCGCCAAGACAAGCCAGGCGGCCGGGAGCAGCCTGAAGATCCACGCCGCGACCGAAGAGTTGTCGAGAATCCTGCGGAGCCGCGTCGCGAAGATCCCGGCGAACGAGTACATGTCGGCCCGGAAATTCATCGATGAGCTCGACCGGACCGTCCGCGCGAGGCCGACTTGAGGCGCGTCGTTCAGCGGCCAGGCGCAGCCGAGTCTTCGGCGCGCCAAGCTCCGCCGTGCCTTGCCGCTGAACAGGCTAGCGCTTTGTCGCGGCTAAGAATTCGGGTTGCCGTTTATCGTCGCCTCACGCACCGCGGAAGAGGCGCGCCGTTCGCGGAGCGAGAGGGGACGATCACCGACCCGAAAATCAA
>JBLMWR010000483.1:0-3768 GCA_050257335.1 Deltaproteobacteria bacterium
ATGACGATACACCAGCACAGACGCACAAGTCGGCTCCGGCTGCGGGGCGGGGGCGCGTGGACCTGAGACTCGGGACAGATGGAGAGAATGGAGAGGGCGGGAGTTTATCATCCACCGCCAGATTCGGAAACGTCGAATTCCCGCCGTAATTTTGGGGGGGTGCATAACGCGAATTCCCCGCTTCGCGGGACTTTGGTAGAACACGCCGACGGAAGTCGGCGATCACCAGTAACGCAAGTTCAAGGAGGAACAGGCGATGCCAATCGACAGTCGTGCGATGGAGCGGCGAAGCAGTTTAGAGGAGCAGGCGGAGCGAATGGGGCGAAATCTGGCGCGCGAGGCGTTTGGAAAGGAGGGGCCCGACCTGGGTGTCAGCATGGCCGACCTGGAGCAGTTCCTCGGCGTGTTCGTTAAGGGGTTCTCCAAGGGGATGTATTCTGAGACGGTTCAATCGCAAGCAGCACGTTTGCCTGACACCGAGGCATGTCCTGAATGCGGTAATGAATGCCCCCGGGAAGTACCGCAGGAGCCGCGCCCGTTTCAGACAGTTCATGGGCCGTTCTCCTGGAACGAGCCCCGCTACTTCTGCTCGCATTGCGAGCGGCTTTTTTTCCCCGCAGCGGCTGATCCTGCGGATTGATAGCCGGCAATACAGCCCGGGACTGGTGGACAAGATCGTTGACGGGGCCGCGCGCTGCTCGTCTTTCCAGGAGTCAGCGCAGATGCTGGAAAAACAGGCGGGGCTCAAAATCAGCCATATGGAGGTGTCGCGAATCAGCGTCGAGATTGGCTCGGAATTGCAGGGCCGACAGGAACAGCGATCCCGGCAACATGCCCGGCGCGAATTGAAGGCACCGGCCGGGCAGCCGCCGATTGAAATCGCCTGCGTCCTCATGGACGGGGCGCGGATTTTGACGCGCGCTGCGGGGCAAGGGCCCGGAGTCCATGACCAGGCGTGGAAGGAGGACAAAGTCGGTGTCCTGTGGAGAATGAAAGGACCGACTTTCGACGCCGATCCCCATCCAGAGCCACCGCGGTGTTTTTGCGAAAAACCGCATGTTCTGCACCTGGTACGAGGGCTCAAACAGCAAGCCCCGGGCACAGCCGGTGACGCCCAAGAGAAGCTCGATGCCGAGTCGTTGGCTCAACCTGCAGATGAGCCGGAGGACGACGCCCAGAACGAAGCGAAGCGTCTCTGGCCTCCCGAGCGGGTTTTTCGCACGTGCGTGGCGTCGATGAAAGACGTCCATCAGTTTGGCCCGGTGCTGGCCGCGGAAGCCCAGCGTCGTGGTTTTTACGATGCTCCTCGCCGGGTGTTCTTGGGCGATGGAGACCCGAAAAACTGGACCGTGCAGACCGTTCATTTTCCGCACTTCACGGCCGTGACCGACTTCGTCCATCCTGTCGCCTACGTGTTCGAAGCTGCCGGGGCCGTCACTTGTTCCCCCGCTGCGGCGTGGGAGCAATATCTCGAATGGATGACCGACTGCTGGCAGGGTCGCGTGCAAAAGGTGCTGCAGGACCTGCAACAGTGGCAAGATCGCCTTGGTCCGCCACCCCCGGACGTACAAGAGCAAGATCCGCGTGAGATTGTCCGCCGGACGATCGTCTATCTGACCAACAACTCGCAGCGGATGGATTATCCCGCCTACCGGCTCCAAGGTCTGCCAATCACCTCGTGCCTGGTCGAGTCAGCCATCAAGCAGATTAACTGGCGAGTGAAGGGGACGGAGAAGTTCTGGAACCGACCGGCCGGTGCCGAAGCTATCCTGCAACTTCGGGCCGCGGTCCTCAGCGACGGCGATGTTCTCAGCGCGTTCGTGCGTTCTCGCCCCGGCCGCCTCTATCACCGGCGCGGCACTGCAGATCGCCCAAATCCGCCATGTTGACGGTCCGAAAAAAGGAATTGGCGTTATGGACCCTCTTCGATCCTTTTGACTTTTTGACCTCTTCGGCTCTTTTGACGGCTCCGAGACACCTGGGTGCCATCGGCGGGCTTACGCCCCCTTTTTGCCGGTGTCAGCAGGCTTGGTACTCGGGCAGCGCCAGCATGACTCCCAGGAGCTGGCGAACTTTGGTGGCGCGAAAGCCTTCGTCGTCACGGAACGCTTCGGGATTCGGGCCATCGTCACCGGCTGTCAGGAATCTTTCGAGATCGAGCCGGGTTTCGGGAGAAATCTCTCCCTGCAGAAGGACCTGCGACAGTTTTTCAACAATTTCGGCGGGTGACTTGCGGTCCGCGGGGACAAAATCTTCGACCGGGCAGTGCGGATTGAAGCCATTGCCGTCGGCGTTCATTTCGGGAAGAGAGCGGGCGTACGTCAAACGCGCCGCAAGCGTCGTCGAGTTGATCCACTTCTCTTCGCCGTCCCAGCCTTTGACGTTGGGCGGAGCGAGCAGCTCCTGCCCCATGGCGTTCAGGTGGTTGATCACCTCGGTCGCCGGATGGCGGACGTTGAGCGTGCGAACCGTACCGATCACGAATTCGACCGGACTGGCGATCCGTGTCCGGAAGCAGTCGTCAGAAAAGAAATACTGCGACTGAAACAGCTCTCGCAGAAAGAGTCGCGTGTTGAGCTGGGTGCGGTCGTACAAATCCGCCGCTTCCGCGACAACATCGTCGGGCGGATTGGGGGAGGCAAAGAATCGCAGCAGCTTGCGGGCGATGAACCGCGGGGTCGCCGGGTGCGCCATCAACTGGTCGATGACATCGCCGCCGTCAAATTTGCCACGCCGGCCGAAAATCGTTTTGATTCCGTTGTCGTGCTCGGCGGAATTGAACGAAAACTCCGTCCCCGCGCGGTGCCAGCCCGTGAACGCCCGTGCCGCTCCCAGCACGTCCTTTTCGGTGTAATTGCCGATGCCGCAGGTGAAAAGCTCCATCAGTTCGCGGGCAAAGTTCTCGTTGGCGTGCTCTTTGACATTCGCTTCGCCGTCGAGCCAGACGATCATCGCGGGATCTCTGGCGACCGCCACGACCAGCTCGCGGAAGCTGCCGAAGCCGAGCCGGCGGAGCGTGTCGTTCTGCTGGAGCATGAGCTGCGTGTCGCCGACCTTGTGGATGCTTGTCGCAAAGTGCCCGTGCCAGAAGAGGGTCAGCTTCTCACGCAACGGGACGCGCGTCGTCAGCATGCGGTACACCCACCACGACTGGCAGACTCCCGGGTCTCCGGCGTTGACGAGCTTGCCGTTGATGGCACTGAACGTCCGCCGGAAGTCCTGCTCTTCGTCGTCGGCCTCGGCGAAAAGATCGTCGATCGTCCCTTCCAGTCCCTTCTCGAGGGCAGTGGCGACTTGGGCGGGGGGTGCTCCGAAGCCGGCGCGTCTCAAGAGATGGGCGGCCTTGGGAGCGTCGAAGGGGTTGTCCGCGCCGGGAACGAACGGCTCGAAGTATTTGCGGGCCATGGAATTGCCTCTTGGAATCAGAGCGATCGCAAAACCCGTTGGACGAGAGATCGAGTGGCACCAATGACGTCGCCTGCAGATGGCTCGTCAGCGCCGGGTTTATCATGCTTTCTGGTGGCGGGGGTTGCAAGGGGAGGCACAGCGACCTTCGACGTTACCCACGGGACGCGGCCTGCGGGCTTGGAGAAGTGCGCGCGTTCGAGGTCGCAACCGCTCGACGCAGCGATTCGTGTTGACCGAAACCTCGTTGCCGCCTAGACTTCAGTTGCGGCGACTGATTCGCCGCCCGCCCCTTCCCTGATCTCGCGAACCGCGGCATGGCCTCCGTTTCTCAAACAGTGCGAGCACCCGCGCCGCGCCCGG
>JBLMWR010000484.1:0-5187 GCA_050257335.1 Deltaproteobacteria bacterium
GCCCCGCGCGAAACAGACTCCCCTCAGTGGCTGCCGCAAGATTCTCCATCACCGCGCCCCCCGACGGGTCGTTTTCGATGAGGACCGCGGAAAACCGGGCGCCGGCCTTGCTCAAGGCGGCGATCAACCGCTTTTGAGATGCTGCGGGAAACGATTGGCCCGGGAGAAGCACGCCGTCTCCCGCATAAATGACAACTCGGCGCCGCCCCTTGTCGATTTCGGGCAGGGAATTGACCGCCGCGTTCAGACTTTCGTCGAAGTCGGTTTCCCCCAGAAAGAATTCGCGGTCGAATTGCGCCAGCGCCGCAGCGGCCGCGGCGGATCCCGGTTTCGTCCAGTCCTTCGTTACCGGCCGGAAGCTGACGTCAACGCATCCGAGCCGGAAGCGGTCTTCCGCGCGCAGCGCATCGGCAATCGTTCGCACCGCCTGCCGCAGCCGCGTGCGGTCGGTCATGCCTCCCGACGTGTCGGCCAGGATCAGCACATCCGCGGGGGAGGGAGCCGGGCGCTGCGCCCGTGCGTCCGGTTCCAGCACCGTCGGGCTGACTGTCGCCAGAAACTCGCTCGGCGGCCGGTACGTCGAATCATCCAGCTCCTCTTCGTTGGCCCGCGTTCCTGCTTCTCCGGCCGGCTCGCGCTTCCTGACCGGGACGAAACTGCGCACCGTCGCCTCGGCGGTCGGGCGCTGCTGGAACTCCAGCACGAACGCCGACTCGGGTCGGTACGAACGTTGCCGAAGCGCGAACTTCACCGCCCCGTCGCTGCCAGGCTCGAACGTGGCCGTCGGATGCGAAACGCTGTGCGCCGTTCCCGCCGTGTTCGGGCCGCGGATGGCGCCGGTGATCGAAAAATTCCATACCGGTTCCAGATCCGACATCAGCGGCAGCTCAAACGTGTATCTCCCTTCGTCCTTTTCGACGATCGGGACGGTGTAATCGAGCAGAATGCGTTTGGTGTCCCGGGCGAAAATGGGAAAAACGCGCATTCGGAAAAGGTTTCCCCCGATCTGCTCCAGAATTGCCGGATCGCGCTGGCGGTTGACGATCGACTGATAGATATTCGCCGCCTTGTCCCGTTCGATCAACTCTCCTTCCACCAGTTGCGCGGGCGTGGTGTACATTGCAAACCGGCTCACCGAGGCCCCCTCGGGAAGGTTGAAGACGAACGTCCCTTCCTGCTGCCGCGGGTACGGGTTGTAGAACGACTGATCGATCTGCACCAGCGCCACCGGCGGATACAGCACGACATGGACGTGATACCGCGCGAGGTTGAGACGCACCGGGGAATTCGATTGCGGATCGTTGACCACCAGTTGCCCCAGCCCCTGCGGCTTCCGGGGGGGCTCGGTCAGGGCGCGCAGCCGTTCGATTTCAGGCGGCGGCATATCAGACTGCGTCGATTTGGCGGCATTCTTTTCCTGCGCGAGCGCCTGGCCGGCCTTGAGCGTCGTCTGTCCGACTCTTTCGCCGACGATCTCGACCGTTCCGGCCAGCACCCTTGCCGAGACGCGCTGGTCGCTGCCTACCGCAAACTCCGCCACGGCATCGGCGGCCGGGGTTCCCTTCAGCGCCCCCGCGCGGACCGACCAGCCCGGCAGCGACTGCACGAAGACCCGCCCCGAGGTGACGATGATTTGCCGCTGACTCGCCTGTAATTGCGCCTCTGTCTCGGATGCCAGTTGCAGAGTTCCCTTCTCGAGTTCCAGGCGGCACGACCCGGTGGCGGACGTGCGCAGAGTCGCAACCGCGGGCAGGTTCTCCCCGCGGCGGACGACTTTCCAGGGCTCATTTGCCGCCGTCCGGAACGCCAGATCCCCGCGGCTCGATTCAGCGAGGCGAATGAACGCCTCCGTATTCGCTGCCGATTCAGCCCCCGCGAGTCGAGTGCCGCCAGCCACCCCCAGCAGCGAAACCGTCCAGATCGCGAATCGCATGGCAGTCTCTCCCGGGACGAGACAGACAACCGCACCCCATACGGCCGATGGTCAAGATGCGGTGAAGTCCCTGCATTTTAATGGACTTCAACGTCGGACTATCACTGGAAACGAAAAGGGGCCGCTGAATTCAACAATCCAGTCGAAATTGTAATGTCCGCGCGTTCGACTGACCGCGGCAACTGCCCTTGATTCGCGCGACGATACGAATGGATATATCACATTCAGGTGACATTTTACGCCAGAAATCGCGTCACATTGGAGGGAAGCACGGCTATGGCACAGGATTCTGCGATCGAGTGGACCGAGGCGACATGGAACCCTGTTACCGGCTGCACCAAGATCAGTCCCGGCTGCAAGTTTTGCTGCGCCGGTCGAATGGCGAAGCGCCTGCAGGCCATGGGCCAAGCGCGGTATCGAAATGGCTTCCGTTTGACACTTCAGCCCGACGCGCTCGACGCGCCATTGCGCTGGAAGCGCCCGCGCGTGACTCCACCGAATCATCTTTGCATCAAAGCATCCGCGCGGACTCGAGTTCTGGGAGAAGGTCACGCGCAAAGACGTTGGTGGTCAAACAGATTTGTTCTGAGAGAGAAAGATCCGTCGAGGCATCACTTGTTTTTCCGCACAAACTGTCCGCCGCGGACGGTCATGGGCAGGCTGTAGACGTGGTCCTGGCAGGTGAGGTAGAGCGTCTTCCCGTCCTGGCCGCCGAACGTGACGTTCGAGCAAAAACCGGGGCGGCGCGTCTTGCCGTCGGCAGCGATCAGTTCAGGAACGGGAATCAGCCCCAGCGAGACGCCGAACTTGTCCACGACCCACACTCCGCCGCTGCCGGACAGGTACAGCCGGCCGTGCTCGTCGATGCTCATGCCGTCGGGATGAGTCCGCTTCTCCGTGGGCACCGGAGGATCGAAGAAGAGCTGCCCGGGACCGACCGTACCGTCGGACTGGATCGAGTACTTCCGCCAGTTCATCGGCCCGTCGTCGGCGACGTACAGCGTCCGACCGTCGTTCGAGACTTTCAGGCCGTTGGGAATCCGCATGTCTTCGATGATCTTCTTCACTTCCCCTTTGGCTGTGATGACGTATACGGCACTGGTCTCTCCCTTCTGGAAGTCGGGATCGGTGAAATAAATGTCGCCGTTGGGAGACTGGGCCACGTCGTTGGGCTGGTGCAGCTTCGTGTCGTGTAGGAGAACATTGGTGTCAGCCGGCCCGGAGTCGCCGATGGCGTAGCTCATGATGCGATGTCCGTAGGCCTGGGCGCCGAGAAGCCGGCCGTCGTTGGCGAGGTACATGCCGTTGACTCCTTCGGTCCTGTCGAGCCAGACCGTCACTTTGCCCGGTTCGTCGAGCCGCAGGATCTGCTGGTTGTCCGGTCCGTTCACGTTCCCAAAGGCGGTGAAGTAGAGCCTCCCGGCCTTGGGGTCCCACGCCGGTCCTTCGAAGAAGCGGTCATCGTGGTAGACCGAGACGAGCTGCGCCCCGCTGACGACAGTGGCGGGAATGCCGGTCGGCACTTCCTCGGCGGGCGCGCAATTCTGCGTTGCGAGAATCATCAGCAGGAACGCGGCGGGCGCCAGACGAAGCGGGAGCGATTTCATGCGGGGCCTTTCGAAACGCTGGTGGCAGGTTCGATGTCAGCGGCATTGTACGGCTGCCGAAACGGCATCTCAAGGAAGACCCGTGGGGCAGGTTTCCAGCCTGCCCGTCCTGATGATCGCGAATTTGCAGCACTGGCAGGTTAGAAACCTCCCCCATGTCCCCGCGGAATCCCTCTTGCCAGGCATCGGGGATGTCCGCTATATTCCCGCCCCTCATCTCTCTCGACCCTTCGCGTTCCGACGTCTATTATTCCCTTTCAGGACCGATTCCATGCGGCAGAGCGCTCGCGCAGTGCGCGTGTCGGTGCTTCTGGCACTTTCCGCAACCGTGATGACCGGTTGCGCGAACGGCCCCTTCCGTCTGCCCCCTGGAACGCAGGCACTGCGCCCCCCGGCTTCCCCCGCCGTCGCGCAGTATCGTGACATGCACTCGCGTGCCGCGGGACTCGACGCCGACAACCAGAACCTCCATGCCCTTCTCGCCCAGCAGCAGCAGCAGAACCAGCAGATGCAGGCCGCGCTGCAGCAGTCGCAGCGGGAAGTCGCCGAGCTTCGCAGCCAGGGTGGCGGCAGTGGCGGCGGCAGCATCGCGCGCCGCGGCGTCTCGGCCCGCGCCGCGTCGCATGGCGGGGCCCTCCCCCTCGTCAAGATTCCGGGAGCCGACGTCGCGCAGGACGGCGACCTCGTCCGCATTCGTCTGGAAAGCGCCCAGCTTTTCGGTCCCGGCAAGGCCGAATTGAAATCGGACGTCGGTCCGACTCTCGACCGCATCGCGCAGGCGCTCAAGTCGGATTACTCGGGCCGGCTGGTCGGCATCGAAGGGCACACCGACAGCGACCCCATCACCAGGAGCAAGTGGAAGAACAACCACGAGCTGGCCGTCGCCCGCGCCGTCGCGCTGTTCACGGCTCTCAAGCAGCGCGGCGTTTCTGAATCGCAGCTCTTCGTCGCCGGCTATGGCCCCAACCGCCCGTTGGCTGGCGACAAGTCGAAGCAGGCCAAGTCGCAGAACCGGCGGGTCGAGATCGTCGTCTACCCGGAACTCGCCGGTTAATCGGCCGCGACTGCCATCGCGGGCCGCGCGGCTCGCAAAGTCTCCCCCCTTCTAAGGGGGTAGACGCACGTTGACCTCTTTGACCATTTCGACCGCTTCGGCCCTTTCCAGCGGCTGACCGCGAAGAGAGAAGCCCGGCGATATCCGGCGTGAACCGGGCTTGCCTCTTCACGGCTGCCGTGCGTCGTCTCGCGCCATTCGGAAGCAGCGCCTGCGAATCATTGAAAGCGGCCAACGCGCGAACCGCTCCCTCGTCCGACGTGTCATGGCGCGATACAATCGCATCATGATTCAAATCGTTGACTATGGAATGGGGAATCTGCGGAGCGTGCAGAAGGCTTTCGAGCGGCTGACCGTGCCGGCGGAAATCTGCACGCGCCCCGAAAATCTGAAGAGCTGCGAGAAACTCGTGCTGCCTGGCGTGGGGGCCTTTCGCGACGCCATCGCCGAGTTGCGCCGCCAGGGGTTCGTCGAGCCGATCAAGGCCCATATCGCTTCGGGCAAGCCCTTTCTCGGAATCTGCCTGGGATTGCAGCTTCTGTTCGACGTGAGCTACGAGGACGGGACATGGGAGGGGCTGGGGGTGGTGCCCG
>JBLMWR010000485.1:0-5965 GCA_050257335.1 Deltaproteobacteria bacterium
CAGGGAATGGGAACGGAACTGCAAGTCCGAGGAATGTGCTTCGGACGCGCGGAGCGATTCTTCGACCAGGTGATGATGCGGGGCGAGCTGGCAGACCGGATCGGTGGCGGCCGGATCGCCGGTGAGCAGGAACGCCTGGCAGCGGCAGCCGCCGAAGTCGATCTCCCGACGGTCGCAGGTCCGGCACGGCTCGGGCATCCAGGCGGTCCCGCGAAATCGCTGAAACACCGGCGCGTCAAACCAGATTTTGGAGAGCGAGGCCTCGCGCGCGCTGGGGAATTCGAGCCCTGAGATCTCGCGGGCGCTCTGGCAGGGGAGCACAGCGCCGTCGGGGGCGACAGTCAAAAACACTCGCCCCCAGCCGTTGAGGCAGCCTTTGGGGAATTGCTGAAAATAATCCGGCAGGACATGCAGAATCTCGGGGCGGTTTCCGAGCCGCTGGCGGGCCCGATTGACGACTTCCGCGGCGCGTTCGACCTGTTCGCGGCGGGGCAGCAGCGCGGCTCGGTTGTGGAACGCCCAGCCGGTGTACTGCACGTGGGCCAGCTCCAGCCGATCGACATCCCACGCGACCGCCAGCTCCACAATCTCTTCGATGGCATCGAGGTTGTGCCGGTGCATGACGACGTTAAGCGTCACGGGAAAATCGAGCCGCCGGGCGGTTTCCACGACCCGCCGTTTCTGCTCGAACGACGGCGCCCCGGCGAGCCAGTCGTTCTTTACGGGGCGCGAATCCTGCAGGCTGACCTGCAGCGCATCCAGTTCCGCGTAGCGAAGCTCGGTCAGCCGCCTTTCGCTGGCGCCCATGCCGCTGGTGATCAGGTGTGTGTACAGATTCCGGCGGCGGGCGTGTGCAACCAGCTCAGCAAGGTCCTGGCGGATGAGCGGCTCACCCCCCGAGAAATGCACCTGAATGACTCCCAGGTCCGCGGCCTCCGCCAAGACACGCTTCCATGCGGCCGTGTCGAGCTCCTTTTCCTCCAGGCGCAGCGTGAGCGGATTGCTGCAGTAGGGACACGCCAGCGGGCAGCGCCAGGTCAATTCGGCCAGCAGGGAATAGGGACGGGCCGGTTCAGGATTGGGCGGCATCGCGAAGCAGTCCTTTCCCGGCCAGGCGGCAGAGGAACGCGTGCACGTCGGCCGCCGGATCCCCTGCGTCAATTTGGGCTGTTAGCGCCGCAATCAGGTCTTCCGTCGAACGCCCATCGCAACACTGCACGATCGCGGCTCCCGAGTCGTTCAGGACCAGCACCCCTTCCGGAAACACAAGCTGATGCTGCTTCCGGACCGCATCCCAGCGATAACGCGCGTGGCGCGCGAGCATTGGTCGGCGGATGGAATGCTCTGGTGCCACTATTGACGTATTTCCGTCGTGCTCGTCGGTTTCGTGATACGCACGTTACATTTTCACGCTGGAGACAATAAAGGAAAATTACCGCGGATGACGCGGATACGCGCGGATTAATACGGACCGGGTGAACTCGCACATCCGCGTCCATCGGCGTCATCCGCGGCTCCGTCCGACATTCATCCTTCCATTCATGCTCGTTCGTGTCGCGGTCAGACGAACGGTTTCGCAACACAGTGATCATACAGCGCGTCGAGTTGGGCCCACAGCACGTCGCATTTGAAGCTGAGGGCCGCCACAGCCCGTTCCTGCTCTTCGCACGTGCGGCAATAGGCATGGACGAGCGCGAGGCCGTGCTCGCTGTCGCGGGTCGCCAGCGGGGGGCGCGACCGCAAGTAGGCCAGTGCCGCCGGGTCGATCCAGGTGTAATGGGTCTCGAAGGCGGCCAGGCGCTTCGTCATCAGCTCCGGGGCGAACAGTTCCGTCAGCGACGATGCGACCCCCTCGATCCACGGATGCGTGGCAACGAAGTTCACATACGCATCGACGGCGAAGCGCGTGCCGGGGAGCAGGAGCCGTTCGCTTTCGAGGTCTTCGCGAGACAAGCCGATTCCCTCCCCCAAGCGCAACCATTTCTCGATGCCGCCGGGGTCGTCACCGAAACCGTCGTGGTCGAGGATCCGCTGCACCCACTTCCGCCGGACGTCGCGCAGGGGACAGCGCGCCAGCAGCAGCGCATCCTTGATGGGAATGTTTTTCTGATAGTAGAAGCGATTGGCGGTCCAGAGCTGAATCTGCTCGCGGCTGAGCGCTCCGGAATTCATCAATTTGTGAAACGGATGCCTGTCGTGGTACTTCTGCCTGCCGACCTCGCGCAGCCGCGCGGTGAACTCGTCGGTGGACCAGGGGTGCATGATGTCCCTCTCCGCTGGGCTTGCTCACAACCACGACGACGCGGCCCTCGTTCCCAGGTTCCGCCTGCGAACGCACCGTATTGAAGCTCTGCTTCGAATCGGTCGAAGCGGAGCTTCGAAAAAGGGGTTCCCAAGCGGAGCCTGGGAACCAGACGATCGACTCAGATTTCGTACTCGTCTCCATCCTGTCCCACCCGCACGCCCCTGGCGGTCACCTCGCGGAATTCGGGACCAGCTTCGTTCAGCATCGGATTCGTATTGTTGATGTGCACGTACACCTTGTGCCGCACCGGCAAACCGGACAGCCACTCCAGACTGCCGTCAACGCCGCCGACGGGAAGATGCCCCATCTCGCGCGCCGTCGCGTTACCGATTCCCGTCAATGACGGCTCGTCATCGGACCAGAACGTTCCGTCGATCAAGAGGCACGCAGCTCCCCCTGCGGCTTTACGCAGCCGGTCCCCGATCCCCGCGACTCCGGGAGCATACACCAGCTTCCCGCCGCGCGAAGGCTCTTCGATCTCGACTCCGATCACGGCACCGGCGGCGCCGTCAGATTCCGGAACATATCGCGGAGCATCGCGGCCCAGCTCGAAGGCGTGAAGGGACAGACCGCCCGGAGCGCCGCTCGGCAAGCGCAGCTCGAACGGCTGGTCCAGCGGCAACTCCGTCCACGGTCGATCGGCAAACGACGACAGAACCGTACGAATCGCCAAGTGCTCGCTCAACCAGCGACGGACGGTCGGCGTGCTGTAGATCGCGAACGTGCACCCCTCGCGCAACTGCAAGAGCCCGCTGGTATGGTCGATCTCGGCATCGGTCAGGACACAGCCGGCGATCGGCGTTCCCCGCCGGAAGCCGGCAGGCGGCCAGAGGTCGCGGCACGCCGACACCTGCTCGCGGACGTCGGCGGAAACGTTCAACAGGAACCACGAATGGCCATCGGCCGTTACGGCGACGGAAGACTGCGTCCGCGGTCGTACCGCCGCGGAACCCATCCGCGCCGCCTCGCAGTTTGGACACCGGCAGTTCCATTGCGGCAGCCCCCCGCCCGCCGCCGAACCGAGTATGCGAATCCGCATGGTCAATTTTCCGAACGGAAGGCGGTATTTCAAACGGCGGCTGGCACTCCCTGAGCCTCCGGCGAAGGGCGTGGCGACGGCGCAGACGCAACAGACGTATGTCAGGCTGTGCCTGACGGAGCACGGTTTGAGTTGATTCTGCCAGCAAACCGCGTCACGACAAAAGACGTGCCGGGACGCGGAAGCATGGCGCGTTTCGAGGCGGTTCGTCAGGCACAGCCTGACCTATGATTTTTCCTGCGGCTTCTCGCCGGCCACGGCGGACATTTCGGCGCGCGCAGCGAGATGCTCGGATTTCCGCACTTCCTCGTCGGAATTGACGTAGGCCGTCACTTCGCCGCTGAGGTTGATCTCTTCGAAATCGGGTGTGTTCCAGCGCATGATGGGTCTCCTTCAAGGGACTCGAGATCCGGCCTGCCGCTACTCCAACGTCATCAAAAACGCAAAGATGTCGTGCAATTGCTTGACCGTCAACTGTTCGGCGATGTTGTCGGGCATCATCGAGGTGTCCATCACGCGAAAGTCCTCCAGATCGCGCTTCAGGAACGAATGAAACCGGCCGTCTTCCTCGAACATCTGGATGCTGAAGTTGGTTTCGTTGATTCGCCGCCCCTTGAGCACCTTCCCCTCGCCGGTGACGACCTGCACCGCCTCGAACAGGGGATCGATGAACTTCGACGGCTGGACGATCGACTCCATGATGAATTCCGGCGATCGGCGGGAGGCGATGCGATCGAGCGCCGGTCCCACGCGGCCTCCCTTGTTATGAACGGCATGGCATTTGGAACACAGGGCCTTCCCCTTTTCGTCGAAAAACAACTGTTCGCCGGCCTTTGGGTCCCCGGGCATATACGGCTTCCAGTTGCTCTCTCCCGGAGCGCGGGCCAGACTGCGGAGATACGCAATGACGACGGCGATCTGTTTTTCCTTGAGCGACTCGCCGAGCTTCTTCATGGTGGTCCCCGGGACGCCGTTTTTGATCACACGGGCGATGTCCTCGTCCTTGTCGCCGTGCAGCCAGCGGTTGTCGGTGAGGTCGGGCCCCTTGCCTCCCCGCCCCATTCCGCCGTGACAGCCGCTGCAGAGCCCGCGAAAGAGCGCCTGGCCTTCCGCGAGCGCCGCTTTCTCCTCGGGAGTAAGCTCTTTCGTCGGTTTCGGCTCGACCGCCTCGGCCGATAAGGGAGCCGGTTTTTCGTCGTCGGCCGACAGTCGCCTGCGTGCACTGAAAGAAGCAACAACGATCGCACAACTTAAAACAGCAAATACCAGAATGCGGATCATTTGCCGGGGTTCCCAAGCGATGGCTGAGTCTCCGTTTCGGGACCGTCGTACGGAATATGCCAGCGGGCGAAGACCTCGGCCAATTTGCCCGATTGTGCCAGCTCTTCGAACGCCCGGTCAATTGCCGTTTTCAGATCGTCGTCCGTCTTTCGCACGGCAGCGCAGATCGGAAAGCGGTCGACGGCATCGGAATCAGGCCGAATGAATTCGAGCTTGCCCGGCCAGCGCTCCTCGGCCAGCCACGACCCGAGAGTCGCCGTCACGTACCCGGCCTGCTCTTTTCCGGAAACGATCGCTGCCAGAATGCCTTCAAGGCTCGGATACTCATGCAACTCCCGGCCGCGGATCCCGCGCAGCGCGAGACCGCGCTCCACGGCCAGCGGCGATTTTTCGCCGGGCGACGCGGCGCCGGCTGCGAAGACGAAACGGTAGTCGGCGAAGTAATAGGGTTTCGAAAACGCGACCCGCTTCCCGAACCGGTCGTCGGGCATCACCCCCAGCATGACGTCGCACAGCTCCTTCGTCGCCAGTTTCGACGGATACGAATCGTGCGAGGAATATCCCCAGTACAAGTTCAATGAGACTTCCAGTTTTTCGGCCAGAAGTCCAGCCATCTCGTAATCCAGCCCCGCAGGCTTGGGATGGGCTGCCGAGAAGGGAAGCGCGTTGTGATCCAGGCCCACCACCAGCACTCCTGCCGAGCGGATTCTTTCCAGACCCGTGTAGCGTTGCTTCGACCTCTGCCGGCGCTGCATCTGCGGCTCGACCCCGCGATCGGGGGGCGGATGGCGGATCACGTCGTCCCGCGGGCCGTCGCTCTCGGCAGCGGCTTTTCCATTCTCGAATGGCGGAAAATACGGGACGTGATATTTGGCCAGCGTCCGCGAAACGATCCCGTCGTCGATCAGCGTTTTCAGCGCCTCATCGACGTGCTGTTTGAGCTCGTTATCGCCGCGGCGCATGGCGACGGCAATGTTCCAGTGGTCTTCGGGAACATAACCCGGCGCGAGCTGCAATTCGAATTCCGGAGAGGCGTGGAGCGTCCACCCCACATTGGCCCACAGGTAGGCGTAATCGATGCCGCCGTCATTGAGCGACTTGAGGACCGCCAGTTGCGTGCGGAACAGCCGCCGCAGGTAGCCGCGCTGCCTCAATTCGTAGTCGGCGACCGACCCCGCTTCGGTTCCGATCCGGCGCGATTTGTCTCCCTTCAGCTCCTCCAGAGATTTTGCATCAGGCCCGGATTTGCGCGTCACCAGAAAATAACCGGATCCGTAATACGGCCGCGAGTAAATCACCCGCTCGCCGATTTCCTCTTCGTCGTCCATGGCGCGGGGCTC
>JBLMWR010000486.1:0-2533 GCA_050257335.1 Deltaproteobacteria bacterium
CATTCGGGGCGGGGTCGAGGGACGGGAGCGGCTGAGGATGCTGGCGCGGATCATGCAGCCGGCCACGCGTGCCCTCTTCGAACGGATCGGCATCAGCGAGGGAATGTCGTGTCTGGATGCCGGCTGCGGCGGGGGGGACGTCACGTTCGAGCTGGCGCGCCGGGTGGGCCCGAGCGGCCGCGCGGTTGGCATTGACCTCGACGAAATCAAGCTCGGGTTGGCACGGGGCGAAGCGGCAACGCTCGGCCTCGAAAACGTCGCTTTCCGCCAGGCGGAAATCGGCGCCTGCGAATTCGAGCCCGAATTCGACGTCGTCTACGCCCGATTTCTGTTGTCACATCTCCCCGATCCCATCGCCGCCATTGCCCGGATGCAGCGCTGGCTGAAGCCGGGGGGCGTGCTGGCGGTCGAGGACATCGACTTTACAGGGCACTTCTGCCATCCCGAGTCGGCGGCACTCCGCCGTTACGTCGATCTCTACCGGCAGGCGGTGCAGCGGCGCGGCGGCGATCCCCAAATCGGCCCGCGCGTCCCGGGGCTGCTCGTTGGGGCCGGATTTGCGGGTGTCGAAATGAACGTGGTGCAGCCGGCGGGAATCAGTGGTGAAGTCAAGCTTCTCAACCCCGTCACAATGGAAAACATCGCCGATGCGGTGGTCGCCGACGGGCTGGCCTCGCAGGCGGAAGTCGAAAAGATCATCGCCGAACTGTATGAATTCGCCCGCAGCCCCCGCACGGTGGTCAGCATCTCCCGCATCGTGCAGACGTGGGGGAGGAAGCCGTAATGCAGTCATCTCGCGGAGCGAGATGACTACATGACGCGAAGCTGCTGCCGGTAATACTTCAGTCCTGGAACAAAGAAACTCGCGGCCGCGACGAGACCGTACAGCGTCAGGCCGTAATCGGGGAGGCCGGAATGGCGGATCCAAGCCATGGAAATCGCCACCGCGAAGTTCGCCGCCGCCTGAAAATAGAACGCGCCCGACAGGATCCCCGCCTTGATCACGAACACCATCGCGCCGATGAGGGGCAGCACGGGAGAGAGTGTCAGCACCGGCATGTCCAGCAGCGTCTCGACCACGAACAACAGGCCGCTGGCGATCATGCTGGCCCCCCACACGTGGGCGATCTGCCGCTCGACGAACGTGATCGGCCCGGCGCGCCGGCGCAGCGACCAGAAAACGCCGGCCCACGCCCCCAGGCCGACGACCCAGATTCCGACGTACGGCAGGCGCGATTCGATGTGCCGCCATTGAAGCCAGTTGGTCAGGAGGCACAGCACCAGCAGCACCAGGCTGTGGAGCATCCACAACAGGCCCCAGTTCTCGAGGATGCCGGCGTGGTGCGTCTCCCGCAAGATGCGGCTCACCAGTTGCGTGACGTTCGTTGAGCGGGCCGAGATGGGCTCGTTGGCCAGGTACGCCGCCAGATCGTCGGCCAGCTCGCCGGCGCTGCGGTACCGCAGCTCGGCGGGTTTCTGCAGGCACTTGAGGGCGATCATTTCGAGATCGGCGTCGGCTTTGGGATTGAGGAGCCGCGGCAGCACCGGGTCCTGTTCGAGAACCATCATCACCACGTCGAGCGCCGATGCGGCCTGAAACGGCGGCCGCCCGGTGAGGCACTGGTACAGAATCGCCCCCAGGCTGTAGACGTCGCTGGCCGGTCCCACGGTCCCGCGGCTGCCTGCCGCCTGCTCGGGAGACATGTAACTCGGCGTTCCGAGAATCGCGCCGGTGCGGGTGAGCGCCTCGGCAGCCTGCGGTTCATTCGCCGCGCGCTCGACATCGATCCGCTTGGCGAGGCCGAAGTCTCCGACGAGTGGACGGCCGTCGGCGTCAATCAGAATGTTCGACGGCTTGAGATCGCGGTGAATAACTCCGTGCTGGTGCGCATGGGCGATCGCCCGGCAGACGGGGAGCAGCAGGGCCGCCGTCTCGCGCGGAGCGAGCGGACCGTCGGCGAGTTTCTTTGCCAGCGTCGAGCCGGCGATGTACTTCATGCTGAAATACGGCTGTCCCTTCTGCTCGCCCACTTCATAGACGGGAACGATCTGCGGATGCTCGAGATGCGCGGCGGCGGCGGCCTCGGCGCGAAAGCGGGCGACGTCGGCGTTCGAGGCAAGCGCCCCGCGCTGAATCATCTTGAGCGCGACGACCCGCCCCAGCCCCTTCTGCCGGGCTTTGTACACGACCCCCATCCCTCCTTCGCCGATCTTTTCGAGCAGCTCGTAGCCGCCGAACTCTTCGGAGGCGGCGACGTGCTCGGACTGCGCGCCTTCGCCCCCAGTGGGCGGCAACCGGGGAACGATTGTGGGCGCGTCGGAGGGAGAACTGTCGGAGAGCGCCAGCTCATCGGCCATCCCCACCACGGCCCACAGTTCGCGCAATTCGACCGCCAGATCGGGATTGTCGCGGACCGCTGCGTCAACGTCCGGGGCCTGGCCGCAGCGCGATTGCTCGACCAGGCCGGCCAGAAGCTCGGCCAGCCGCTCGTCGCGCTGCGGACCCGCTTTCGAGCCTGCGGTGCTGTGGGGC
>JBLMWR010000487.1:0-4380 GCA_050257335.1 Deltaproteobacteria bacterium
GTGCTGACGAGGTAATCGGCCCCTTCCCGGTACCAGTCGTGCTTCTGCCCGCGATTGTTGACGAAAAACCGCCTGCCGCTGAAGCGTCCCGCCCGTTCCAGCCCGTACAGGTAGTAGAGAAGCCAGCGCTGGTCGCCGCTGTTGTGGGTGACGGCGAAGTTGTTTCCCAGCCATTTGTAGGCGTTTTCGAGGGCCTGGTCGGGTTTGGAGTCGGCGCAGCAGACGGGGGTGCCGTCGGGGTTCAATTCCTTCTCTTCGGCACGGAGCATGGCCTGGGTGATGACGAGCGTGGCGATGCCGGCGACCGTCATGCTGGCGGTGCTCCCGCGGGGGTTGCCCGCGCCGCTGTACGACCATCCCCCGTCGCCGTTCTGACTGTTGATCCAGTGATCGCGGGCCCGCCGCCAGGTGTCGATGCTCGCGGGCACGCCCATCTCCTGCGCCTCGCGCAGACCGAGGACGGCGAACTGACCGTTGCTGCGATCTCCTCCCCCCAGCGCCCGCAGGTTCTTGCTGTAACTCCACGACCCGGCATTCAGGCCCTGACGAAGCTGCGTCTCTTCGAGGTCGCGGACGAGGCTGGCCACCTTTCCGACGTCGCGCTGGCCGTCCTTGGCCGCCGCCAGCGCCTGGATCATCAGCGAGATTTCGTAGGTCATGGTCGGCTCCTGCCGGCGGAGCCAGTCGAGCCCGCGCTTGATTTCGGGATCGGACGTCGTCATCCCGGTATTGAGCAGGGCCAGCATCGCCAGGCTGGTGACGCCGACGACGTACTGATCGTTGCCGCCCCCCGTCTTCCACGACCCGTCCGGCTGCTGGGCCTTCAGCAGCGACCGTTTGGCCTTATCGATCGAGTCGACGACCTGTCTGGCGGTCAGCTCGGCCGCAGACAACCCCGCTCCGCGAGGCAGGAGGAGCGTCCCGGCACAGGCCAGAGACAGGGCGATTCGCAGAATGGGTCGTCGCATGGGTACCCCGCTTTACCGACCGCCCGTTTTTTTGTGCTGCACGACGTGGACAGCGTGCGCGGGCCGCCGATGGTTATTTCTTTGTTTCCGCAGGCTTTTCGAGCGCCCAGCCGGTCAATCGGGCTTCGAGCCGGATCGTTTCCTCCCCGCGGCGGACTTCAAGCTCGATTTTGTCCCCCGGCTTGTGGCTCCTGGTGATCTCGATCAGCCGCTCGAAGTTCTCCAGCGCCTCGCCGTCGTATTTCAGAATCACGTCGCCGACCTCGATCCCCGCCTTCTCGGCCGCCGAATTCGGTTGGACGCGGCCCACCCTGCAGGGGCGCTCCGGGCCGCACGAAACCCCCAGCATGGCTTTCCCGCGCCCCTCGATCCTCAGTTGCGGCACGGCCCGTTGCAGATTCTCAATGGCCTCGGCAGGAACATTCACCCCGTCGGTCACATACACGATCGGCCACGGGAAACGCACCGTCATCCGTTTCAGGTTGACGAGTCCCGCTCCGCCCCCCTTCCACCCCTGCTCCAGAACCACCATCAACTGGGGAGATTCGTCCAAAAAATGATCGGCGATTTCCCGAGTCTGACCGGTGGCGGGATCCACTGCGTTGACGATGCCGCCCAGTTCCCGGATCCGCACGATGGCCCGCTTCCAGCGTCGCAAGCGGCGTTTGTCCGCTTCCGGCGTCAAGAAAAGCTCCTGCGGAGACAGGACCGCCGCGGCGCGCTGCGCTGCCGAACGGTTGGGCGAATCGGCCAGTTGTTCGAGCGCCGCCTCGGCGGCGTCATACGTGGCGTCGTCCTCCGATTCGTAGATCGCGCCCAGCGCGCGAATGGCGCGGCAGGTGACTTCCAGGTTCTCGCCCGCCGCGGCCGCCAGCAATGGTTCAATGGCGTCGATTCCCAACTGTTCGATTTTTTTTGTCGCTTCCTCGCGAATCTCGTAGCGGAGGCTGGCAAGCTGCAGAACGAGCGCCCCTGCCGCCTGTCGGCGTTCGGCACGCACCGACGCCGGATCGCGGGAGCGCCCGACCGCGGCTGCCGCGTCGCCATGAGCCGGCTCGTCTCCGATCGCCGGCAGACCGGCAAGTACAACCCACGCGGCGGCCAGCAGACTGTGCTTTACGACCATAACCGGGAATCCTTCACGAACGGCCATCCGTCAATTCTCCTCCACCGCATTATATGCAAAGATCCGGGGCACGGGGCAGCCCAAATGGACAGCATGCCCTCGGGGGGTGTGCGACGCACTTCGCAGACGCCGCCCGGCCTGCAGTGCGCGGGGCGGGCTGGGAAAACCCGCCCCGAGGCGACCGAACGCGTACCTGGCAAACCGGCACGGGTCGCTGCAATGCGGCCCGGCGCGCCGCTTCACCCGTTCACGTCATTTTTCCGTCGTCAATTCTTCCGATCTCCATCTTTGTATACAATTCAGGAATCGAAACGGAAACCCCTGGAAACCGCACTGCATGCCGAGCGCGATTCTCGACCGCGAAGAATACGTCGAACAGGCGTACTTCTTTCGCGCCTTCCGCGAACGTCTGGACGAAAACATACCGGCCCAGGAAATTCTCGCGACAATCCACGAAGAGATACTCTCGACGACGAAGCTGCCTCTGGCGATCGAGTTTCTGAAGGGGGAAATGGTGCACACCGGGCGGCTGAGCACCGGCATGGCGCACCTCGCACACTACTTCACATCCTTTCAGACCTTCGTCGTTTCGCGGGCCGAAGAAGACCGCTCGCGGTTCGACCAGAAGACTGCGCTCGACGTCCTGCAGTACGAAGCCCGGTATCGTTCCGGAACGCCGACGCCGGCGGGGCTGTTCGCCTACCAGTTCGAATCGATCAGCCGCAACAAACTGGGTTACGACCGCGGGATGGAAGCCATGGCGCAGGACCCGCTCTACGACGGAGTGTGGAGCGACTGGATCCGCCGTCTCCGCCTGCAACTGGGGGCGGTCGACTTCGCCGATGTCATGTTTCTTTACAGCGAAGAGTTCGTGAACGAGCGCCGGCGGGCCGCCGGAGACCCCAACCTGGCGCCCCCCCACGAAATTCTGTTTGGCGCCAAGGAAGGCCGGATCGCCAAGGCCAATCGAGGGAAGGACCCGCTGTACATGTTCGCCGCGCTGCAGCGGCATCTGGCGTATCCGGCCGTTCCACGGCCGCGGCCGACGTACGGCCCCGAGAAAGAAATTCCCGCCCTGCAGGCGAAAATCGCGCAGATGGAAAAGCGCCTGCAACTGGTCGAGTCAGAATTGAAAGGGAATCTCGATCTGTCGCAGTTTTACGTCAAGCCGGTGGAGGGAAACGATGTCGGGCGAGAGTCGAAAGGGTAGAGGCACGCACGACGGCGCCCACGGGACGCGGCCCGTGGGCCTGGGAGTTCGTGATTCTTTTCGACTCTTCGACCTCTTTGACCGCTTCGACCTTCGCAACACCCATTGCGATTCGCGCCTCGTTCGCCTTCACCCCTTGGCGCGTTCGTAGAGCAGTGCAAACGCATACAGCACGAGAATCGCTGCGATCCCCAATAGCGCATTCGATACGTTTCGCGAGCGGGCGACGACGGCCAGCAGCGGCGAGTACCAGGGGAGGTCGGCGGAAACGACCGGCAGACTGGCCTTTCCGGTGGCGATGTTCAGCCGGAGATGTGACTCGACCGGAATCCGCTCGTCATCCGGACCGGCGACGTCGAAGTCGGATCGCGCCTGCTCCCGCACGAAGGCCGGGTCGTTCCTCTGGGCGTCGATCACCTTCTGCAGATGATCGACCTGCTTTTCCAGCGAAACCAGCTTCCACTGGTTCGCGTGGTACTGGCGATTGAGCGTCAGAAACGCGAGCAGCTTGGGCGACAGCGTAACGGTCGCGTACAGCCCCGCCGACGTGAACAGGCACAGCCAGAAGGCCAGCGAGGTAAGCCACCCGGCCCCTGTTTCGCGCGAAGGTTTTACTGGAGTTCCCATCGAGGAACT
Source organism: Deltaproteobacteria bacterium (assembly GCA_050257335.1). GTDB lineage: Bacteria > Planctomycetota > Planctomycetia > Planctomycetales > Planctomycetaceae > JACQFH01. The sequence continues at coordinate 3,941 of JBLMWR010000487.1, forward strand.
TATCGACACGCCGCGGCCGCCGGCTCCCCGCCGGGCCCTTCCGGCGTCATTTCCGCCACAGCTTGCCGCCGTAAACGGCTTCATCCCCCAGCAGCTCTTCGATCCGCAAGAGCTGATTGTATTTGCAGATACGGTCGGTGCGGCTGGCCGATCCGGTCTTGATCTGCCCCGTCCCCAGGGCCACGGCCAGGTCGGCGATCGTCGTATCTTCGGTTTCCCCGCTGCGGTGGCTCATCACGGCCGTGTAACCGTTGCGGCGGGCCAGCTCGACGGCATTGACCGTTTCGCTCAGGGAGCCGATCTGATTCACTTTGACGAGGATGCTGTTCCCGATCCCTTCTTCAATCCCCTTCTGCAATCGCTTGACGCTGGTCACGAACAAATCGTCGCCGACGAGCTGCACTTTCTTCCCCAGCGTGTCGGTGAGCTTCTTCCACCCC
>JBLMWR010000488.1:0-3870 GCA_050257335.1 Deltaproteobacteria bacterium
GGATGTCGCGTGATCACTCCTCGACCACCAGCATCCACCGCTCCTCGGAATTGATCTTGAGCGTAAATTCACCGGGTTCCCCACGGACGAACTGCGTTCCCCGGTCGCCGCTGAAGACTTCGATCTCTTCACCCACAAGCTTGCCCGCCGCATCGTACAGGCGGATCGTGGCATCGCCGTCGCACACCCAGCGATAGCGCCACCCTCCGGCCGGCACCCGGAACGGCTTCGTCTCGTATCGTCCCACTCCTTCGAAATTCGCGACATCGCGCCACTGGCCGCGCTCGCGCCGTGCCTCGCGATCGGGGTCGGGAGGACCTTCGTCTTCGCTGTCCGAAGCACGTGTACGCTGGATCACGGTGGAAGTCGCCCGCGTTTTCCGCTGCTGTCGGGCGCGCTCCCGCTCGTGCTCCTTCTTGGCGGCCGCCTTTCTCTCCGTGTACTCGCGATCCTCGCGGATCGTCGCCTCCGAGGCGTACACCCGTTCGCCGTCGATCTCGATCCACGCGGTCTCCCATTGCCGCGCACGCCGGTCGTACGATATCTCCAGGCTCCACGGGTGCCGAAGCGGAATGCCCCGCTCGTTCTTCGAATCCACGACCGATTTGACCGCCCACGACGGCTTCGCCGTGCCGTGGATGGGCCGGATTTCGCCGGGCTTGGGGAATTCGGCCGTCTTCGGCGCCCGCAGATGATCGGCGACCTCGGCCCTCGCCTGCCACCACACTTCGGCCTCGCCGGGAATCGATCCTTCAAGCTGCCCGAGAATCCGGTACAATCCCCATCCCGCCAGGATGACGCTTGCGGTTCCCACAACGGCGATCACCCGCCATTGGCCGCTTGATCGGCGGCGTGGTTTGGAGAGATTTGGCGCCTTCGAATTCTCCGGCGGCACATCTGCAGATGGATGGGCGCCGCCGGGACGAGATTCTTCGGCGTCCTTGGCCGGATCGCCGACCTCGACCGACTTGAACAGTCGCTCGAACGGGGTCGGCTCGAACTGCGCCGCTCGCCGGGATTCGACCGGCGGCGCGGCGCGCGCGGCCAGCGGTGTTCTGTCTTCTTCCGCCTGAACGACGGCGGAGAGCTGATCGAAGGCGGAAGATTCGGCCGGGGACGTCGCGCGGGTTGCCCGGCAGGCCGGACACAATGCCGGCGCGTTTCGTCCCGGAGCGACCCGGAAGAGTTTACCGCAACCCGGGCATTTCCAGGTTTGCGGCACAGAAGCGGGGGCGGTCATGGCGAGAGGTCCTTCAAAAATCAAGCCTAGCAGTCTGCTGAAAAATGGCAAGACGGCGTAGTCCAGTCACTCCGTGACCGGACGGCTATGGGCTTTCCCTGCCTGGCCGAGGACGATTTCGAAGTCGCTGGCGACAATGCCGGGCCGGCTGGCAAGGCCGAAGGGACTGAATCGGACCCCGACCCGTTCGACCGCGACCGCCACCCGCTCCTGGAGCGCGCCTCGCAGCTCTGGATGCGCCTGCACGATATGTTCAAGGACGGCATCCCCGGGAAAAAGGCCGCTCCGGGGAAGTCGTCCGCCGAGAGTCTGCTGCATGCGCTCTTCCACGGTGCGGGCGACCTGTACGGGGGCCTGGCCCAGGCGCTCTCCGGCCCCGACGACTATCCCGATGGGGGCCTGTGCGTCACACAGCTCAAGCGCTCCCGGCGCGGCCTGGCCTTCACCCGCGGCGCCCTCTTCAATTTCGGCTCATCCGGCGCGATTTCCAAACCTGTCCGCGAATCGCTCCACGCCACGCTCGACGAGCTGGAAACCGAGATCTTTCAGGAACTCGGCCGCGCCCGATCGGGAAAGTCGGTAATCATGCCGTCGAGTTGCCATGCTTGGCACAACCTGTGTTCGTGCGGCGTTGTCATTCCGTAGGCATAGACGAGTAAGCCGGCTTGCTTTGCCTGGCTGACGATCCCGGCATCGAGGACGTTGAAGTCCCAGACAATCGTCCGCATTCGGGGAAGTGCCTGCCAGCCTCCCAACATCTGTGTCACATCAATTGGTGCGTGAGCGACGAGCAGCCCGCAGGCGACGTCGAGCCGGTCGGCACACTCGCGGACAATGTGATGCCGAAACGACGTCAGCAAAAGTCGGTCCGGCCGGGGATGGCGCTGCACCAGGCCGATTGTGGCGGGAACGGCGGCCTCGGATTTGACTTCCAGGTTCCAGAAGACGTCAGGGAATCGCGCAAGAATTTCGGCCAGCGTCGGAATTTCGTAGCCGACGATTTCCGCCAGCTCGCGGCGCGTAAGAATTTCCACCGGGCGCTCATCGGGTGCGAGCCGGTCGTGAAACAGAATCGGCTGGGCGTCGGCGCTCAGACGGATGTCGGTTTCGATCCCGTCGACGTCGAATTGAATCGCCCGTTCAAACGCGGCGTGCGTGTTTTCATGGATGCCGGCGGCCCCGAGATGAAATCCGCGGTGACTCAGGATCTGCATCGTTTTTTTCCGCACGACAACAATCCGCAACTCCACCCGGATCTCGCAAACGCCCTCACAGAGACGCTCGCGATGCGGCCGGATGCCGCATCTACATGCGGCTACTTCTTTTTCTTCGCGGACTTCCCCTTATCCTTCGCCTTGTCCTTCGGCAGCGGCTCTCCCGAATCGACTTTGAGCAGCTTCAGCTCGCCCTGGGCGGTGTCCACTTCGAACTTGAACTGGCCCAGGAAGCTCATTCCCAGAAGCGGCGGCGCGTCGGGCGCTTCGGGGCTGAGAACGCAGCACTCCACGTCCTGGACCGTGAACTTCCCCACCTGGACCGAGTCGAGCTTGACCATCGTCGCCGGCACGACCCGTCCATCTGCCAGGCTGACCCGGACCGGGGTGCCGTTCGCATCCGGTTTGATTCCCATGTCGCGGGCCATTTTGTCGGAGAGCGAAATGGTCGTCGCCCCCGAGTCCACGATCATCCGCTTCTTGTGCTTGTCGTTGATCATCACGTTGACCCACAGGCTGTTGGTCTCGTTTTCGAGCTTGATCAAATCCGATTTGACTGCCTCTTCCATCGTCTTCAATTGCTTGACGTTCGCCGCAAACGAGGATGTGGGCTGCAGAGCGAACTTCTTGCCGAGGGCCTTGTTGACGGCAGCGATCGCGTCCTTGACGGCGCTGTCGGCGGCGAGCGCCGACCATTTCTGCGGGATCTCGTCGGCGTGGGCCCGCATCGTCTGCAGTTCCTGCACGAACTCGTCGCGAATCTCCCCCGCCTTGTTGCGGGCTTCTTTCAGCCGGTCGGTGACGTCTTTGCTCTTTTCGCCGAGCTCCTCGATTTCTCCGACCGTGGCGTTGAGCGCGCCCACGATGCGGTTGTTGGTCGCCACGTCGGTTACGTTCGCCAACTGGGCGCTCAGGTTCTTGTGCTGCGCTTTCAGCGCCCCGATCTGCGCCTTGATCTCGTCGAGCTGCTGCTGGATGGCGTAGACCTCGCGATCGGCGGCCATCATCGCCTTCTTTTGCTTCGCCGCTTCGCGGATCGACTTTCCCAGCTCGACCTCTTCGGGCAGAGTCACGCCTCCGGTCGTCACCTTCAATCCGGCCTCCTCCAGCCTCGCCTTTGCGTCGGCGGGAATCGAATCGGTCCGGGGGGCAGGCTTCGTCTTTTTGGCTTCCTCGGCGGCGCGGCTGCAAACGGCCACTTCCAGCGAGACGACCAGCGCAATTCCGAAGGCAAGAATTCTGGACATGGGATCCCCGCGGCAGGAAGGAAACAATCGCGGATGACGCACTCGTAGCCTAGCTCGAATGGCGATGCTCAACAAGTCAGAACGTCTCAGCCGCAGGACGACCAGGCGTTGCTTGCCGGTCGGATCTGCCGGGAAAGCGTCCAGCCGCCCGGTCACGGAGTGACCGGAC
>JBLMWR010000489.1:0-3478 GCA_050257335.1 Deltaproteobacteria bacterium
GTGCCACGGTCGCGGGCGTTTCGACCCGCTCAAAAGCACCTCGTCCGGCTTGTCGCTCAGGAGAACGAGTGATGTGGCGCGATCTGCCGTCGTCACGAGCGACGGCGAGACGTCACAGCAGTCCAGAACGTGGAACCACAGGTAGGGATCACCGCGGCGGCGCCCCCCATTGTACCCCTGTTCCATGAAGAGTTTCGTGTAATCGTCGATTTGAGCCGCGGTCGGACCATTCGCCAGCGGCCGGGGAGTCTCAAGTTTCGGGCCGGACTCTCTGGCGACGGCGAGGCGGAAATCGAGCCAGCTTGCGGCGCGGTGCTTTAGCCGTCGCGACTCCGCCTCTTTCGACGGGGTCAGTCCCGCGGCAGCCAGAATCTTGTTCGCAATTTCCGCATCGTAAGCGGAACCCGCGACGACCGTATACCGCCCATCGGTGGCAATGACCTCGACCGCGAGGGCTCCGGTAAAATCCGCCGGCCGCTCGCCGATTTTGTCCGCCCGCAGAGATGGAACGACGAAAAACGTCAACGACATTGTGCCCCAGTTGCGGGATTTGACGGCGATCTCGCGGCGCGATTCGAACGCACTCCCCGTCTTCGACGACCGCAATGCGACTTCCAATCCCTCAACCTTTTGCAGTCGGGCGACGACGTCTTCAATCGTCTTTGGAGCGGCCGAGATTTTCGCACCGGCCGCTTTGCCGTCGTCCACCTGTCCCGCCAACGCCGCGACCGGCGCCGCAGCGAAAGAAGAAATGAGCAAAAGCGCGGCAACCCTGATTGGCAGGGACGCAAGACTTCGGTTCATCGGTCGATCTCCCGGTGAGAATGTACCGCGTTCTTCCGCAATGGTATCAGCGTGGCAACTGGTCTGCATCCGAGATGTCGCCCGAACAGGCAGCTCGCGCTCCAATTCCGGCACCGCCCTGGTGTGCCAACCGGCGTCCGCGTCAGCGGTTGCGCGCTGCGTTGCCTTCCGTGTAACGAGCTTGTAACCCGCCACTGTTCTAAGGCGAGCCCAATCGATCAAGCGGCACGTTATCTTTCCCCGCTCAGCATCCTCGCGAAATCCCACAGGCGAATGCGGGGGCCCTTCGTGAGTTCGTCGATCTTGAACGGCCGCTCGCACTGGCCCAGCGTCCGTTGTATTCCTGGACGGGATTCCGTCAGAAAGCCGCCGTTCTCTGGCCAGATTGCGGCCCGTTTCTCGCGTTCTGCCAGCCCGGCGATGTAAAGTGATCAGGAACCATTCCGTTCGATCCTGGCTGTTCGGAAGTCACAGTGCAGGTTCGCCTTCCCGCCTTTTCCCGCCTCGGGGTAGAATCCCGCAATGAGCCACGAACTGAAAGCAATCAGTGCTGCGATTATCGCCTTAGTCGGAGTAGTCGGCCTGGCGGCTGTGAGCCTACACGCACCATCGTTTGCGCTGGCGTGTGTAGGGGCGGTTTCACTCATCCTGATCGTCGTCGGACTGCTGACGTGGATTTACCAGATCACGCGATGACCACCGACCGCAAGAAACCCGGTGCGGCGTTCTGGGCAACCGTGGTGGTGGTCGTGGCGCTCGCGGCGTATCCGCTGAGCTTCGGACCCGCATGCTGGATCAGCAGTCGAACGACTTTCGGTCGGGAAACGATCAAGGCAACGTACTCTCCGATTTCGAGGCTCTGGTTACATGGGCCAGAGCCGCTTGCCGACGCGATCAACTGGTATTGCTACGTCGGCGCTGCACGGGGTTGGTACTGGGGGGATCCCATCAAACCTCGCATGTTTGGCAGGGGCGTGCACCACAAGTGTATGGTTCCTCGGTTTCGCTAACTTGAAGGGCGGATCAATCGATTTGAGAGATATGATCGCCCGCAAACCGGCGAAGAAGTCGCTCCACTGGTGGACCAGCGGGTACAGCCAGTCGGCCGGGTGCACGGGAACGCCTGCGATAAGAAGGTCGGAAGGGCTCTTTCGCCGTTGATCGGAAGTCACTGACGCACTTCGTCTTCCCTCCCCCGCGCCACCCCGGCTACAATGCCCGGTATGAGCAATGACCAGAAAAAACCGTCCGCCGAATTCTTGATCACCGTGGCCCTCGTCATCATGCTGTTCGGCTATCCGCTTTCGACCGGACCAGCAACGTGGATCGTGGTCAAGGCAGGTGCCCCGAATTGGCTTACCAAATCGGTGGGCGTTCTCTATGCGCCGATTCACGCTGGCGTGAAACACGCACCAGACTGGTTACAGAATGCCTATTCTGATTGGCAAAACTGGTGGCGGCCGAGGGGGCTTATGTAGAACCGGCAAGTCCCGGCCCAATTGAACGCTGATTTCCGCCTTAGCGAACGGCCTAGCAAATGACCTCCCGCAAGAAACCCGGCGTGGCGTTCTCGGCGAGCGTGGTGGTGGTCGTGGTGCTGGTGGCGTATCCGCTGTCCGCGGGGCCTGTCCATTGGCTGCGGTTTCTGCCGTTTCGGAATTGGAGAAGTCTATGTCATTCAGCCGCTGGTACAGCTCGGAAATGACGTCGTTCTCGTTCTTCTTATCCATTGCGCTCATTTCATGCGGCGTGCGAGGCGCCGCAGGCGCGGACAAGCCAAAGCCCAAACAGGGGGCGGCTGAAGCGGCGGCCAAGCAATCGGCCCAGGACAAATTCACCGTCTCGACGCTGGCGGAACCGGACCGCGAGCTGCTGGACAAACTGCGGAAGCGTGTCGACGTGGAATGGAGCGACACTCCCCTTCCTGAAGCGCTCGCGACACTCGCGGCGGAGACGGAAGTCAAGCTCACGATTGATGAAGACGATCTCAAGAAAGTAGGAGTCGACGCGCCGCCGAAGGTGTCGGGCAAATGGAAGGAGCGCCCCGCTGAGGATATCCTGGGCGAGGTCCTGTCGTCGCCGAAAATGGATTACATCCTCAATGGCGGAAACCTCGTCGTCGTCTCCCGCCGTCGCGCGATGATCACGCCCGTCTCGCTGACGTACGACGTAAAGAAAATCTGCCGCGACAAGGCCGCGCTCGAGCAGCTGAAGCGCGAGATCTACAAGATCGGCGGAGAAGACGAGTGGGATACGACAGGCGGGTTTGCCAGCATTACGGCCGACCCGGCACAGCGAACCTTGACAATCAACCATACCTGGTCGCGGCATGCCGCGATCCGTAACGCAATGCGAACGTCCGGTGCGAAGAAGCGATAACCGCTGCGCGCGGAAGTGCCGTGATCCCTTTGCCAGACTGCCCGATGCGCGACCGAAAAGTAACCCACAGTCATTGTGCTACGGCCGATTCCGCTCCCGCGACCGACCCCGCCGGCGTACAATCTGACCGGTCTCACCGTTTATCCTGTACCAACAAAGGAGATAGTCCAATGAAGGCGAGACTCTGGGCGGCGTGTCTGGCGTGCGGAGCAGTCGGGTTCGTTCTTTCCAGCGTGTCGCAGCCGCAATTGACCGGGCAGGAGAAGGCCAAAGAGCCAGGAATCGTGAAATGGGA
>JBLMWR010000490.1:0-2609 GCA_050257335.1 Deltaproteobacteria bacterium
GATTTTTGAAAATTTTCGCCGCCGTGCATACCCTTCTCAGCAGAACACAGGGGTAACGTTACTCACCACAAGCGCGCAACCCACGAACTGCCCGAATCATGGGCGCATCGCAACCGGCTCCGATGCCGGAATCATCTCTTTCCCTCTCAGCGAAATCTCGCTATTATCCTTCCCGACATGGCCCGTCGTCCCGTGCCGTTGTGCTGGCCCGCAACTGCATTGGAGCGGGCCATGTCATTTTGGAGCGATCCCATTCGGCCAATCCAACTTTATCGCTCCAGCCCCATCTCTGCCCGCGCAGCCCGCGCAAAGCGGGCGTGGGAAGATTGAATGGCACAGGAACCGCTGGAGGTAGGCCGGCACCCTGCGTTGCTCCCCGCGCTTCCCGCGGAGGGGCTTCGGGAAGCCAGCGCGCAATCCCAGTAGCCGGCGCCGCTGGCTAAAAGATACCGCCGTTCCGCGGCTGCTCGTGAGAGCGAAGCGTGGAAACGAGGAAGCGAAGGAGTCGCGGCGTCAAAGTCCACGTTCTGTCGATTCCGTCGGACGCACGCCGACTTCGTCCAGGTGCCGCAGGAGGTCGGCCGGATCGTGATACACGCGATAGGCCCCCGCCCGCTCCAGTTCGTCCTGTCCATAGCCGCCGGAAAGAAGGCCGACGCCGAGCGCCCGCGCGCGGCGGGCGGCGAGCAGGTCCCACACGCTGTCCCCCACGACGACCGTGTCGGCGATGGAGACCCCCAATCGTTCGGCGGCAGCCAGGAACAAGTCAGGGTCCGGCTTGGCGTAGGTGACCTGGTCGCGCGTGATAATGGGTATTTCCGGCGGCACTCCCAGTGCCACCAGCGTTCGTTGAGCCGTTTCGAGCCGGGCGCTCGTCGCGATTGCCCAGGGCACGCCGACGCGCGACAGGTACACGAGCAGTTCCCGCGCGCCGGGAAGAGGATGCACCTGGCTCGAGAGACGGGCATACGCCTGGCTGTGAAGGGCGACGAGACGGCTCGCTTCTTCGGTCGTGACTGCGTGGCCGGTCTCGCGCAGGATGGCATTCACCATCAGGCCGCCGCTCATCCCGATCCGGCGGTGGATCGTCCACACGGCCAGTTTGATTCCCACACTGGAGAGGGCCTCGTGCCAGGCGAGGACGTGCTGGTAAACGCTGTCAACCAGCGTGCCGTCGAGATCGAACAGAAATGCAGTCCGACCCGGTTCGAGGCGGTCGTGTGCGGTCGATGACGGCTCAGTCATTGTGGGCGATCTCCTTCGAGACCTGCTGAGGACGTTGCGGCGGCGAACATGCCGGGATGATACCCGATACGGCCCCGGGAAGTCACGGGGCATGCCCCGAGCCGAATCGCCGCGAACGATATGCAGTCGTCGCAGAGAAATACACCCGCGGTGACGCGATTTACCGCCGGTGCATTGGAACGCCAGCCGTCTGCCGGGTATCATCGGTGGTCGTGTTGAGGGGGCGTACGCGGCTCTGGTGACCGCCACGGGCTTCAAACCCGGTGTGGCGTCTGCAAAGGCGCCAGGTGGGTTCGATTCCCATCCGCTCCCGTTTTGCAGCCGGCCTCAAAGGGCGCAACGGATGAAACTCGGGGGACGCAAAGCGCTGGTGACCGGGGCGGCGCGGGGGATTGGGCGCGGGTGCGCGCTCGAGCTGGCACGGGCCGGGGCCGATGTCGCCGTCAACGACCGGCTGCCGTCTCCCGAGACCGATTCGCTGCTGGCCGAGATTCAGGGGCTGGGGAGGAAGGCGATTCTCGTCGAGGGGAACGCCTTCGAGCGGCCGTCGTGCGAAGCGATCGTCAGGCACACCATCGAGGCCTTCGGGGCGATCGACATCCTGGTGAGCAACCCCGCTTTCTCGCGCCGCGGCGATTTTCTGGAGTACGATCCGCGCACCTTCGAGATGGTTCTGCAGGGGACCCTGGTGGGGGGATTTCATCTCAGCCAGTTCGTCGCCCGGCGCATGGTCGAGCGCGGCCGCGGGGGGAAGATCGTCTTCATCTCCAGCGTCCATGCCCGCATCCCCTACGTTCGCAGCGTGGCGTACAACGCCGGCAAGAGCGGCCTCAATCACATGGCCATGACGATCGCTGCCGAGCTGGTCCGGCACCGCATCAACGTCAACGTGATCGAGCCTGGCTGGATCGACACCCCCGGCGAACACGCGGCATTCGGCGAAGAGGCGCTGGCGAAGGCGGCCCCGACGCTGCCGTGGGGACGCCTGGGAACGCCCGCCGACATCGGGCGGGCGGCGGCGTTTCTCTGCTCCGAGGACGCCGATTACATCACCGGCACGTCTCTGCTGGTGGACGGCGGGTATACGCTGCGCGCCGCGATGCCGCCGGAAGAGAGCGAATAACCCCCCTCGGTCCTCCCGTGAACGGGGGCAGGCGCTCTCGCCGTGCCGAGATTGACGCGCGTTCTGACCCTGCCATGCGATTGGTTCCTGGCCCGCGGAATGCGCCAAAGCAGCAGGTACCCTCTCCGCGTGCCGTTCGCCGCATGTCATGCCGTGCAGTCGAAGCAGTATCCGAATTGTCCGTTAATCCCCGAGAGAAGCTGCGGCACGTGGAAAGTGCCTGCTACTTTGAGGGTCAGGG
>JBLMWR010000491.1:0-2916 GCA_050257335.1 Deltaproteobacteria bacterium
ATCGTCGGCGTCAGCTTCGACGACAGTCCCGACACGGTCCAGGCCTTCGTCTCCCGCGCGAAGCTCCCGTGGCGGATGGTGATGAACGAGTCTCCCGAAGGGCAGATCTCGCAGCGCTACAACACGCGAACGATTCCCGCCCTGTTTCTGATCGACCGCAAAGGAAACGTGGCCCAGGTGGACGTCCGCGGCAACGACCTGCGCGCGGTCGTCGAAAAGCTGCTGGAGAAATAAGGCCCACTCCTGCCCGCCGAGCCGAGGACGTAAGTTTCCAGGTGGCACCAGGCGTCGTTGCCATCGCCTCGCCGCGCTTCGCACAGCCCCCGGCTTACGCCGGCCGCTCGCCGGGGCAGTTGCGAGGGAACGTCCCTTGGCTGTGAAGGTCGTTTGGGCTACGGTTAAGATCACCGCGAACTGCAATTCCGTCAGGCATAGCCCGGATTATTCACGCCGCGGTAGCCGAATTCGTGAGAATTCGGTGCCCCGATTACCGTTGGAGTCAGAACTCTCACGAGTTCTGCTACGGCGCACTGCCTGACCTGCGTCGTTTTCGATCCTTGAGGCAACGATGGGTGACAACAAAATGAATCGCCGCACGCTGCTTGCCACGGGAACCGGAGGGGCCCTTGGGGGAATGCTGGCGCCGGCCGCGCTCGCGGGCGGTGGAGAAGGCGCGGATGGGCTCCCCAACGTGTATGAACTCCTCGGCGTTCAACCAATCCTCAACGCGGCGGGGACGATCACGGCGCTCGGGGGTTCGCTCATGCCTCCCGAGGTTGTGGCGGCCTGGAATGCCGCGGCGAAGCAATTTGTGCCCCTCGCCGAGCTGCAGGATCGCGTGGGAGACCGGATCGCGCGATTGCTGGGAGTGGAAGCGGCCCTGGTGACCACGGGCGCGGCGGGAGGGATGCAGCTTGCAACCGCGGCGGCCGTCACGTGGCGCGACAAGAGCCTTATCGGCCAGCTTCCGCTCCCGCCGGAAACGGGGATCGAGGTGATCCGGCAGAAAACGCACCACGCCTGCTACGACCATCAAGTGACGGCGTGCGGCGTGAAGCTCGTGGATGTCGAGACGCTCGACGAGCTGGAACGGGCCGTCAGTCCGCGCACGGCGATGATGCTGGCGTACAACATTCAGGAAAAGAGCGGCCGGATCGGGCACCGGGAATGGATCGCCGCGGCACGCCGCCACGGAATCCCGACGCTGCTCGACGCGGCGGCCGATACGCCACCGCGCGAGCGGCTGTGGGAATACAACAAGATGGGCTTCGACCTGGTGGCCTTCAGCGGCGGCAAGGCGCTCCGCGGTCCGCAGAATGCCGGCCTGCTGTTGGGCCGCAAAGACCTCATCGAGGCGGCCAAGCTCAACACGTCCCCCAACTGCGGCACGATCGGGCGGGGGCTGAAGGTCAGCAAGGAAGACATGGTGGCGATGTGGGCTGCGGTCGAGCGGTTCATGCGGCTCGATCTCGACGCGGAGGAGCGCGAATGGCGGCGGCGGATTGAGACAATCGCCGCGGCGGTCCGTGATGTTCCGACGGTCAAGGCGGAAACGATCGTCCCGCCGGTCGCCAATCACGTCCCGCACCTGCTCCTGCACTGGGACGAGGTGCGATTGAAGATCACTCCCGAGCGGATGAAAGCCAAACTGGCGGCGGGAAATCCGCCGATCGCCACCGCCCGCGTTCACGGCACCGGCGAGACCGGTTTTCTCATTTCGGTTTTCATGCTGCAGCCGGGCGAAGACCAGATCGTCGCCGCCCGCGTGCGGGAGATACTGGAAGAGGCGCAAACGTAGAGTTGCAGCGTGTCCCGTTGGTCCCATGCGGTCTACTCATCGCCAATGCGCTTACGACTTCAGTTTGGGTATCACCCAAATCCCGGCGGTTCGCAATGAAACAGCCCCAAGGGGGCTGACCAGGCGGCTCCGTCGCCGATACGATACCTGTTCGTGGACACATCTCCCCATGCGACTCGCCTTCTACACCTACAGCTACACCGACCGCCTGAAGCTCTCGATTCCCGACTGTTTCGCGCGGATCGCGAAAACCGGTTACGCGGGGATCGACGAATCGTCCACGTTCGGCGCGGCGATCAATTCCGATTCGGTCACCCCGGAACGGCGCAAGCTGATCCGCGAGACGGCGCGGCGGCACAAGCTGCGCGTCGAGGCGATTATCACGCACGCTGAGTTGACCACCACGCTCGGCACGAAGGAGCCGCTCGATCTGAAAGCCGCGATCGACCTGGCTGCCGATCTGGGAGGGGACGTCGTGACTTTTCATCTGGGAGGGCCGCGGAAGGACGTCCCGGAGCGCGAGTTGTGGAAGCGGACCGTTGCCGCCATCAAGGCGGCCGCCGACCACGGCGATTCAAAACACGTCTCGCTGGCGATCGACCTGGGGATCTGGCCCGAGTGGATCGTGACGACTTCCGATGCGCTGGCCCGGTTGTTCGACGACGTCGGCTCCGATTCGTTCGGCGTGAATTTCGACCCCTCGTATCTGGCGATCACCGGAATCGATCCCGTGGCGTTCGCCAAACGCTTCGGCCCCCGCATCCGGCACGTGCATCTGAAGGACCACATTGGCAAATTCCCCAAGTGGGAACACCGTATTCCCGGCCAGGGGGAATTCGACTACATGCCAATCATTCAGGCGCTCGCCAGAGCGAAATTCACCGGAGCGCTCGCCGTCGAGTGTTTCACCGACATGAAATTCGAAGAAGCATGCGACGCCGGCTACGTCGCGATGGCCAAGGCCTTCGCCAAAGCCGGCGTGCCGCTGAATCGAGAATGAGGCCGGCCGCCCCCGTGTACTGTCGGCTTCTGTGGGTCCGGCTTCGGTAGGGCGGGCTTCCGCAGCCCGCCCGTGTAACGGTGATCAACGGCGCCTCTGTTCGGAGCGCATCGCTGTT
>JBLMWR010000492.1:0-6327 GCA_050257335.1 Deltaproteobacteria bacterium
GGGTTGCGTCGCGTACCGGCGTCAACATCGATCGGACGCTGGCCAAGGTCGAAAAGCGGTTCAGCAGGAACCAGGCCGACGACGGCGGCTGGGCGTACGTGGCGACGAACAAGGACGGCAAGGCGCCCTCCGGCGATTCGATGACCGGGGCGGGGCTGTTCTGCCTGGCCGTCGCCGAGGCCAGCCAGATCCGCGACGCGATCAAGTCGGGGAAGAAGAGCGAAGGCCCCGAGGCGAGCGGCAGGTCGCTGCTTGAAAGCCGGGTTTTTGACCGCGGATTGAAGCGGACGGGGGACTTCGTCAAGGGGATCGGCCCCGGCTCGGGACGCTACTTCCTCTGGTCGGTCGAGCGCGTCGGCGTTCTTCTGGGGCTTGAAAAGATCGGCGAGACCGAATGGTTCAAAAAAGGGGCCGACGCGCTCCTGAAGACCCAGAAAGAGGAGGGAGGCTGGCCGACGGCCTGGGCCGATACCGACAAGGACGGCCTTGCGGATACCTGCTTCGCGCTTTTGTTTTTGCGGAAGGCAAATCTGGGCAGCGACATTTCGCGACTCCTCGAAGGGGAAAAGCCGCAGAAGTTCGAGGTCCTCGGACGTATTCCGGCCGCGCGGTTCGACACCATTCAAGAGGCGGTGGCCGACGCGAAGCCGGGCGAGACCATCCGCATCGAGAGTTCCGACTCGTACAAGATCGGGCATCTCGAGTTGAACAAGAACCTTACGATTCAGGCCGGTTTCGGGTACACGCCCATCTTCACGTTCGAGCTTGGCAAGAACCGCCTGGGAATCAGGCTCAAGCCGGAAAGCGACCCCAATGCGCGCGACATGATCAGCATTGACGGCGGGCACGTGACGCTCGAAGGGCTCAAGCTCGAGTTCGATCCGCCGACCATGAAGGCCCCCGTTCCCTGGCGGGCGATCTCCCTCAAATCGGGTTCGCTGCGGCTCCTCAACTGCGAGATTTCGGAGTCGAACAAGCAGGGGATGACCGGCGTCGTCGTCGAAGCTCCGGGCCGGTTCGTCGTCCGCAACTGCATGTTTGTCGGCGGCAAAGCGGCGATCGAGCTCGCAGCCCGTGAGGAACAGGAGCTGATCGTGGACAACTCGATCTTTTTCGGCAACGCCGGCGTGGTCCTTTCCAGCGATCCCAAAAGCAGAAAGTCCCCCGAAACAAGCATCGACATCTCGAATTCGGTGTTCCAGGTCAAGGAAGTGCTGCAAACCCCGAAGTTCAACGGGAAGCTCGACGTTTCGAGCCGGCTGTCGGTCTATCAGGCCGACTGGATCGGCGCTTCACTGCTCCCCTCTCCGGGCAGCACAAAAGACCGCTCGTGGAAAGGGACGCTGAACCTGTATGACGTCAAGCAATGGGCCGGCTCCGACCGGAAGGCGTCGCCGAACGCGGCCGACTTCAAGGGCTGGCGCAAGCTGTGGGGAAACACCGAAACCGATTCGTTCAGCCGCCCGGCTCCATTCCTGGGGTTGAGACAGATCAACAGTTACTCGCACAAATGCAGCCCGCAGGACTGGCAGCTCGAGTTTCCGGCGGACGCGGACGCGACCCTCGTGCGGGCCCGCGTGGGGATCAATTCGTATGTCGCCGGGCCGGGCGCGACCTTCGACCAGTACCGCGAAACGATCGCCTATTCCGACTGGATCAAAGGCCGCCTCGACCTGACCGCGGCGAGGTAGGTCTCGCCGGCCCCCACGGGTATGCCGGGCGTCATTCGCTTTCGAGCTGTTTTTTCGCTTTGGCGATCTGCTGCCGTTTCTCTTCGGTCACTTCGGGATAGTGGAGATCGAGGGCGCTGATCTCCCGGACGACGATATTGGCGACGGCGGCGAGGGTGACCCACTTGTGGTTGGCGGGGATCACGTACCAGGGAGCGTCCTTCGTGCTCGTCGCCTCCAGCATTTCTTCGTACGCCGCCTCGTATTCCTTCCAGAATGCCCGCTCGGCGACGTCCGACAGCGAGAATTTCCAGTGCTTTTTCGGTTCGTTGATGCGATCGAGAAACCGCCTGCGCTGCTCGTCCCTGGAAACGTGCAGGAAGAACTTGAGGATCCGCGTGCCGTTCCGCGTCAGGTGCCGCTCGAGGTCGTTGATCGAGTCGTAGCGGTCCTTCCAGAAGGACTTTTCGATTTTCCCATCGGGGATTTTCTGCGCGGCCACCAGATCGGGATGCACCTTGACGATCAGGACCTCTTCATAATACGAGCGGTTGAAGATGCCGATCCGCCCGCGTTCGGGAAGCACGCGGGTCGTACGCCACAGAAAGTCGTGGTCGAGTTCTTCTGCCGAGGGGTGCTTGAAGCTGAACACCTGCACTCCCTGCGGATTGACTCCCGACATGACGTGCTTGATGGTCCCATCCTTGCCGGCGGCGTCCATCGCCTGAAAGATCAGCAGGACCGCCCACGAGTCGGAAGCGTACAGCAGCTCCTGCGCGGCGGCGAGCGCCGAGACGTCCTCCGAAAGCAGGTTCTGCGCATACTCCTTGCGTTTTTCCTTGGGGATTTTCGGGTCCCCTTCCCAACCGGGGTCGTAATCCTTCAGCCGCACCGGTTTTCCCGGCGGCACGCGAAACTGGTCGATCAGCTCGTCACGTTCGGGCATATCATCAATTCGCTGCGAAATGTACGGCTTGGAGGCACGCTCAATTATGGACCGGCGGAATGCCCGACGCAATCGCCGTCACGCAGATTGTTGGAGAGGGTGCATCCGTTTATCGGGGGTGGGTAAAGGGTGGCGAGGTCAGAGCGGTCGAACGCCGATCGGTAGCGTTAGCAAAAGGCTCGCAGCCAGCTTCTCCGGATGACCGGAGTTGGGCATCGAGCGGCGGTCCCGTCGCGACGGGCACTCAGGAAACCACGCCCCCCCCTGCTCCCACTTGCTACGGGGAAGTGACGTCGAATAACCGTTCCGCACGCCCCCCCGATCCTCCATCCTCGATCTTCTATCCTCTATTCTCTATCCTCTACCCTCGTCCACCCCCTACTCCCCCACGACGGTTCACACCATGAGCGAAACTTGGATTGCCGACAGAATGCGGCGGATCGACGCCTCGGGGATCCGCAAGGTCTTCGATCTGGCGGCCAAAATGACCGACCCGATCAACCTGAGCATCGGGCAGCCGCACTTCGACACCCCCGAACCGGTCAAGCAGGCCCTCAACCGGGCCGTTGCCGAAGGGAAGAACGCCTACAGCCAGACCCAGGGAATCGCTCCGCTCATCGACAAGATCCAGCGCGCGGTCGACGCCCGGTTCGGCCATGCCGACCGCAAGGTCTTCATCACCAGTGGCACCAGCGGGGGCCTGATGCTGGCCCTGGCGGTGCTCGTCAATCCCGGCGACGAAGTGATCGTCTTCGACCCATGGTTCGTGATGTACAAGCACCTCACGACTCTCGCGGGAGGGAAGATCGTCGAAATCGACACGTATCCCGATTTCCGCATCGACCTCGACCGTGTCCGCGCGGCGATCACGCCGCGCACCAAAGTGATCCTCTGCAACAGTCCCACCAATCCCACCGGGGCCGTCGCCACGCCCGAAGAGCTGGAAGGCCTGGCGAAGCTGGCCGCCGAGAAGAACGTGGCCCTCATCAGCGACGAGATCTACCGCACCTATTGTTACGATCGCCCGTTCGTGAGCCCGGCGAAGTGGAACGACCAGACGATCGTCATCGACGGATTCAGCAAGTCGCATTCGATGACCGGTCTGCGGATCGGCTGGGCGCACGGGCCGCAGCACGTCATTCAGCAGATGCTCAAGCTGCAGCAGTTCACTTTCGTGTGCGCCCCCCATCCTGTGCAATACGCCGGCCTGGTCGCCTGGGACTGCGACGTTTCCGACCGGGTCGCCGAGTATAAGGCGAAGCGCGACTTCATGGTCGCGCAGCTCAAGGACGACTTCGAAATCCACGGCGCCGAGGGGGCCTTTTATCTGTTCCTCAAGACTCCCTGGGGGACGGGCGCCGAATTCGTCGCCGAAGCGATCCGCCAGAATCTGCTCATCATCCCCGGCAACGTCTTCAGCTCGCGCGACACGCATTTCCGCATTTCCTACGCCGCCGACCAGCGCACCCTCGAACGCGGCTGCGAAGTGCTGCGCAAGCTCGCGCGCCGGTAGCATGGACTTCCAAGTCCGTGCGTCCCTAACAATCGCTCGCGAATGAACGACCAGGGGGTTTTTCATCCGATGGGCGGCTCGATCATCACGCACGGGCTTGGAAGCCCATGCTACGCAATGCGTCACCCCCAATTGCGCACGAGGTTCCCGCCCGATCACCGCTATGCGCTGCGGTGCCCGCGGGACCTACTTCGCGTACAACTCCAGAAACGTCTGCCGATAGACCGCCGGGTCAGAGGGAAATCTCGCCGAGAACTTCTCCTCCGCGATCGCTCCCCGCTGAAAGCGGCGCTTTTCGAAGACGGGCATCGACAGCCCGGTGATCGCCTCCACGCCGCGCCGCACGATTTCGCCCTTCAGCGCGTACAGGCGGTCGTGCTGCCAGTCGGTCAGCTCGATGAAGGGAATCCCCTCGGCGACCTCGATCACGTTGGGGAGCGCGTACGGGCTGAAGCCGTCGAAGCCCAGCATGCGGGCGGGGGCCGACGAACGGATATGCCCGCGGCTCTGCCCCCCGCTGTAGGTGAGCGAATGCTTGATCGCCCCCACCCCCCACCCTTCCTGATACAGCATCAGGTTGTTGAGGACGCTGCGGATCGTCAGCTCGGTGTTCTCTTCGATCGGGTAATCCTTGAGGTTCTCGTCCCCGCCGTCGCCGTCGACGAGATATTTCCAGTCGGGATAGCGGGCGCGAATCCCCCGGCACAAGGCCAGCGCCATCACCGCCGACTGCACGTCGAGCGGCTTGTAATCTTCGATCACCCGGATGGCATCCCTGATATCGAGCGCGTCGCTCGAAACATCGATCGTTTCCAGAAACATCCCCAGATCGAGCGACGCCAGGAATTTTTCGGCCTGGTCCGCATCAGCGCCGCCACCATCGACCGCCAGCGTGAGCGCCTTGAGCCGCGCGGGAGACTCCCCGCGCGAAAGGAGCAGGTGATAAAGGACGAGAAAAACCGCGCCGCTGTCGACGCCACCCGAAAACAGGACGCCGATGGGGGCCTGACGGTCGATGCCGTCCAGCCATTTCGAACATTCGGCGGCAAGCTGGCCGATGTACGCGCGGCCGACGGCGTCGAGATCGGCCGGCAGGCGGTTGCGGGCGGGAGTGAAGTAACGCGTGTAATTCGGATTCGGATCGGGGCAGCCGACCAGAGCGACTTCGGTGACGTAGTGCGCCGGCACCATCCGCGTGTACGAAGGGTGAAACTGATTGTCGAGACCCTCGCTGCGGAGAAAATCAGAAATCTGGTCGATCCGTTCGGCGACGACCAGGCACGGGCCTTCGTGCCGTTTGGCGATGAAGTACCTGAGCGGCCGGCCGATCGACCGGGCCATCCGCACGATCTTCCCCTGCTTGTGCACCAGCGCGAACTGCCCGTCGATCTCGCGAACCCGCGCCGGCTCACCCGAGCCGACCCGCTCGAGCGCCTCGGCGTGCGTCATATTGAGCAGCACATTCCCCGCCGGATCAATCAGATCCACCAGCCGTTCAATCGTGGCCACCTGATGCATGACAAGCTCCGTTCAAAAAAGAAAAAGTGCGCCATCTCCCCCCTTCGCAGGGGGGCCGGAGGGGGGCGGGTGAAGCTGTCCGACGAGTTTCAACTCCTGCGACGCCGTGCCAGCCTCCATTTTCGACCCACCGTCAGACATACGGCTCTCGCACCCCCCACCGCTGGCACGAAACCCGCCAAACGTCCCCGATTCGCCCTGTTTGACCTGTCCGCGCGTTGAGTCTAAACTCGCCCGCCGCCAATTGCCACTTCGGGACGCTTCCAAGTCCGCAGGTCAGGCTCTTGCCCGACGGCAATGTCGGTGCGCGCGGTCGTAACCAGCTCAGGCCATCAGGTTGGCGGTTCCGAATTGCAACCGGCCACTGTAGACGCGGCGTCCTGCCGCTTCCGCGAGGAAGCTCCGAGCCACGCGCCGGCCCCCAGGCTCTGCCATCGACGACCGCGCGCGACGATCGACCTGCGGGCCGCGGCCGGGCCTGAGCGACCGCTCTCTGGTCGGCAGGTGCCATCGGGGCGCGCTGCGTACAGCGACCATCCCGGCGCGCCGGGGTCGCGGCGTTTGTCCTGATTTTCGCCATGGGCTATCCCACCGGCGGCTATCCGTCGCTGCCGGTGGCCCTCCTCGGGTGGCTGATCGTCCTGTGTGCAGGGGGCCTCATTCCGGTCATTAGACTGTGG
>JBLMWR010000493.1:0-11508 GCA_050257335.1 Deltaproteobacteria bacterium
CCCCCTTCCCTCCCGTGGGACAACAGGTCGTCTTCCGACCCGTCTCGTGGGGGTCGCGCCTCGCCGTGGCGTATGTTTATCCGACCGCGGCCTACGGCCAGTACGTGCAGGCGCCTGGGGAACCGGCTGCCGAATCTCGAGCGATGAATAGCGGGGCGACGAGCTATCCGGAGGGGATCAATCCCTATAAATACTCCTATGTCAGCCGGGGAATGGGAGGCTATTATTACGCCTCGGCCTACAACTCCGGGTATTACACCACGGGCTGCTACCAGACGAATGCCTGCTGCCGGTGCTCGCGGCGACGGTGCACGTTGTTCGGCGGGATGGGTTACGGATGCGGTCCGGGATGTTATACGACGATTCCGGCGCCGTGCGCGACCGCGTGCGCCCCCATCAATCCGTACGGCAATTCGATCGCGCCGCCAGCGTACGGGACCCCGACTCCTACGCCGTCGGCAGCGCCGCCGACACCTGCGCCCCCCACTCCCGCGCCAGGCACGGACAACGCGGCACCTCCGCAGCCGATTGAAAAGAAGGTCACGCCTGCTCCCCAGGCAAACCTGTTCCCGCGGATTCCCGGTTTGCCGCCGGATGCCTGAATCGTGTGACCCGCGGCGGGGACGCGCATGAATCGATTTTGCGGCACGGGCGCTGCCGTCAGCAACGGCGGTCGAGAAGTTCTCTCGACCGCCGTTGCTTTTTTTCCGAGGGAGCATCACGCTGGGCCTATAGCAGAAGGAAAGCCTGTTTGTGTAGTCGTCCGTCTACGATTCAAGGAGGGCAGGACGACCTTCCAGGTCGCCCGGTCGATTACGGGCGGGCTGGGGAAGCCCGCCCCGCGGAAACCTGGACGCTAAAGCATGTATCTTCCCGATGACTCTCAGTTGTGCCGCGACGCACTGGCCATCTGGCGCTCCGGGGTCGAAGCGGTACGGGCCGAGAGGCTCGTGCGCGGCGCGATCCAATTCAACGGCGACATCCTGACGATCTGCGGCCACGAATTGCGCGCGCGACCATCGGGAAAAATCGCCGTCGTCGGGGCCGGCAAGGCAGGCGCCGGCATGGCGGCCGCGGTGGAACAGATTCTCGGCAACGATGCCGTCGATCGCCTGGTCGTCGGCTGGGTCAACGTCCCCGCTGACTGTGTGCGCCCGCTGCGGAAAATCGTGCTGCATCCCGCGCGGCCGCCCGGAGTGAACGAGCCGACGGCGGAAGGGGTAATCGGGTCGCTGAAGATTCTCGAAATCGTCTCGGGGCTGACCGACAACGACCTGTGTCTGGTGCTGCTTTCCGGAGGCGGAAGCGCGCTGCTCCCCGCGCCGGCCGAGAGGCTGACGCTTGCCGACAAGCAGGCGGTGACGCGCTTTCTGATGCAGTCGGGGGCGACCATCAACGAGCTGAACACCGTTCGCAAGCGGCTGTCGCGCATCAAAGGGGGACAACTGGCGCGGGCCAGCCGCGCGGGGCGACTGTTCTCCCTCATCATTTCGGACGTCGTCGGCGATCCTCTCGACGTGATTGCTTCGGGGCCGACTGTCCCCGATACGACCACGGCCGCCGATGCGCTCGCCGTCCTTCACAAATTCGCCGCGCGCCCTCCCGGGGTGCCGCAGGCGGTGTTCGACGTTATTGAAGTCGCGGCCCGCGCGGCACCGGAAACGGCGCCGGTCCCCGGCCGGGTCGAGAACCATGTCATCGGGAATAATGCCGTGGCGCTGGCAGCCGCGGCAGAAACGGCCGCCAGACTGGGCTACCGCGTCGAATCGCTGGGTTCAGCCAACCAGGGGGAAGCCGGTCAGGCGGGGCGCGAGCTGGCCGAGCGCTGCCTGGCGATCCGGACCAATCTGCGTTGCGGGGAGCCGTTTTGTCTTCTGAGCGGCGGCGAACCGGTCGTCCATCTCGCGAAGACCGATCGACCGCGCAAGGGGGGGCGGAACCAGCAACTGGCGCTGGCGGCGCTCGATCGGCTCTTGGAGGACCGCATGCGGGGCACGGTCATCCTGTCGGGAGGAACCGACGGGGAAGACGGCCCCACCGACGCCGCCGGGGCGTTTGCCAGCAGCGAGACAATCGCGCGCGCGCGAGCGATGGGCCTCGATCCGAAAGAATTTCTGGCGATCAATGACGCGTATCATTTCTTCGAACGAACCGGCGGATTGATCAAGACCGGCCCGACGCACACGAACGTCATGGACGTGCGCGTGGCGCTGGTCGCCACGAATGAGTGGCGATTCACCTCGACCAGCGAGGCCGAGACGGAACAACTCGCCGGGCGCCTGGCCGAAGCGCTTGAACCGGGGGCGGTGGTCGCCCTGATCGGCAACCTGGGGGCGGGCAAAACGCGGCTGGTCCGTTCCGTCGCCATGGCATTGGGCGTCGATCGGCGGGCGATTGCCAGCCCCACGTTCGTCCTCGTCCACGAGTACGATGGGCGCTGGCCCATCTATCATTTTGACACATACCGGCTGAAGGAGGCCCGCGACTTTCTGAACCTCGGCGTCGATGAGTATTTCCAGTCAGGCGGAATCTGTTTCGTCGAATGGGCCGACCGGGTGCTCGAGCACCTGCCCCCTGACCACCTGCGCGTTGAAATCACTGCCACCGGCGAGACGACCCGGCAATTCACGTTTCGTGCCACGGGTCCGAAGTCGGCCGCTGTCATCGCCCGTCTGGCGCAATCGGCGCGATGATCGTCGATGGGGACGAGTCGAATAACACCGCGGATGACGCGGATACTGTTATCCGACAAGTCCGCAGGCTGAAGCTTGACCTCCGGCGACCGGCTCAGTGGTGCTCGCCGTGGCCGGGAGCGTGGCTGGTCTCATGAGCGTGGCCGGCATCGTGCCCGTGCGATTCAGCGATCAGAATCGGTTCGTTCACCGGGCAGCAACCGGCGCCGAAGCCCGAAAGTTGCAGAGCACCGGCCAGGAACATGATCACGTACAATCCCGAGACGTACACCGTCTTCTCGACAAAATTGCTGACGTGCAATCCGAAGAAGTCGAACGTGCCGGCGCCGGGGGAGATGCTTCCCCAGACGAGGACCATGACCGCCCCGATCAGCACCAGCCCGACCCAGCCCCCTCTGGCGAGGGTCTCGCGTAGCCTGACCCAGTTGACGGCAAAGAGCCAGAAAACGATCCACGCCGCCAGCGGCGTCCAGGGAAGCAGCACGGTGAACAGTGCCCCCAGCAGATCCCAGAGCGAATGGCCCACTTCCGATAGTGACTTCAGCAGAGCGTCCATTGCAATCCCGTCAGTATTTGTCGCACGAAAACCGGTTGAGCAGGAGTCACATTAGTACCAGATGCAGTGGCGAATCGCCAGTAACCTCGCGGGCTGGTCAACCCAGCACCTTCTGGCTCAGCTCCAGCACGTTGGCCACGTGCCGGTCGAGGTCGTTGCGCAGGCGACCGGGGTCGTCGTCGTAACCGAGCCTCCGCGCCAGAAAGGCGTATTCTTCGGTATCGACGCGGGGCACCGTCAGGTCCTTCGCATTCCCGCGCACGACCCGCAGCGCGCCAATCAGTTGCCTCAGAAAGTCGTAGGCGTCGCGGAGCCTGGCGGCGTCAGTCTCCGCGAGGACGCCGGTGCGGGCGAGCGCATCGATGGCTCGCAAAGTATTCGTCGAACGGAGGGCGGGATCGCGCCGGCCGTGCGTGATCTGCAGGCCCTGCACCAGATATTCAGCATCGACGAGAGCCCCCGGACTGAGCTTGGCGTTGAACGTGCCGGGGGTGACGAGCTGCCGGATCTGACGTTCGCGCATTCCGCGCATGGCGGCGACGTCGAACGGCTCGCTGGTGTAGATCAGCTCGTCGCGCAGGGCGACGATGCGTTTTCCGAAAGTTTCGTCGCCGGCGATCGGCCTCAGTTTCACCAGTGCCTGCCGCTCATAGGGCCAGGCCGCCCCCTGCGGGCCGAAATAGCTGCGAAAGGCCTCCAGCGAGACGGCCAGACTTCCCGCGCGGCCGAAGGGGCGCAGCCGCAGGTCGATTTCGAAGATCCCCTCGCGGTGCGCCCGAATCGCATGCGTCACCCCTTCCACAAGCTTGACGTAGAATTCGGTCGTGGTGATCACCTGCGGCCCGGTCGTCCTTCCTTCCCCGGCATACAGGAACATCAGCTCGATGTCCGAGGCGAAACCCAGTTCGCGCCCGCCGCATTTCCCCAGCGCACAGACGCTGTACGGCGCCGCAGCGCCGTCCTGCAGCAGCGGCATTCCGTACAGGGCTGCCAGTTCGGACAGGCACATTTTCGTCGCCGCGGCGACGACGGACTCGGCCAGATCGGTGAGTTCCTCGGAGAACCGGCTGAATTCGCCGATATGCCCGAGGATGTGCCGCATGTCGACGCGAAACATCTCGCGGTCCTTGAAGGCGTTGAGCGCCTCGCGACGGGCCTCGGGAGTGCCGGCCGCCTGCAAAGCCGCGCCCAGCTCGGCCTCGAGGGTCTCACGCGACTTGGCGGCGGCAAGCGCGCCGACGTCGCGCACCACGGGAAACAGGTTGGCATACTGCATCCGCAGGAAGTCGTTCCACAAAAAATCGCTGACCCCCAGCAGCCGCGCGAGGGCATCGAGGACCCCGGACGTCTCGAGCGAGGCCAGCTCGCTCGTCCAGTCGGGGCGGGTGAAAAGCTGCCCGACGAAATCGCGGAAGTGCAGCAGCGCCGCCTCGGGATTCGGAGACCGCGGAACCAGGTGGGTAAAATGCTTGATGAGCACGGTCGCTGCCTGCAGCTCCCGCTGCTTCCGGGGATCGACGATCTTCTGCCCCTTGCCGTCCGTCACCAGAATCGTATCGAAGACCTGGTTCCCGATGGATTGCACGCGGACCCGCGAGATGTACGCCCCCGAAAAGGCGAGCGCGTTCGTCAGCTCGTACAGAAACCCGGAGGTGTCCTCCGACTGGATCCGCAGGACGGTGAACTGCTCGGAGGCCTCGTTGTCGATTTCGATGTGCACCGGAAAGAGCGTCGTGGGCGTCTCGGCGGCCTTTGGCCACAGCGTCTGCGCGACGCGCTTGACGAGCGCCCCATGCGCCGCTTCGGGGTCGCGCTGGAGGAGCCGCAGCAGTTCGCCGAGCTCTTCGGCATATTTTCGGAAGGCCTCCGGCCCGACCGGCCCCCGCGCGGGACGGACGGTGAAAACGTCGACGATTTTCCGCCGCACGTCCTCCTGCAGAGCGGCCGGCGCCGCGGGCTCGGGCCGGCGAAGAGGGCGGCGCGGCGACTGCCGCCGCCAGGCCGAGCGCGCCGGCCGGCCGGCCCCCGGCTCCGCGCTCGCCAGCGGCTCATACGTAAACACCTCCCCTTCGACGATGTCGAAGCCGTGCACGAGCAGCAGTCCGCAGATGACGGACAGCTCTCCCCGATAGTCGTACCCCACGATCGTCACCCGCCAGTCGTCCCCCGCGGGGACGGCTTCAACGAGAACGGGCTCGGCGTCGGTGATCCTCTCCGCCAGCAGCGCGTGCTGCTCGATGTCGGGCTCGCTGAACGTCGCCGAGTATTCCTCTTCGAGCCGCGCCAGATGCTTTTTGAGCCGCGAGTTTTCCGTCTGGTCCTCGTTCTGGCGAACCTTGTCGCGCTGGCCCAGATACCGGTCGTAGACGCGGCGGACCGCCTGGCCGTGCTGCTGGTAATGCGCCAGAAACTGCTGCGCCGTGGCGAAATCGAGCCGCCGCGCCAGGTAAGTCAGTTCGGCCTCGTCCTGCGGGAGCTCGTGCGTCTGCTTGTTGTGCATCAGTTGCAGGGCGTGTTCGATCGTCCGCAGAAAGACGTAACCGTCGGTCAGCAGGCGATACTCGTCGGCGTGCAGGAAGCCGCAGTCGGCCAGGCGCACGAGGGCGTCGAGCGTGTTGAAGCTGCGAACGGCCGGCTGTCTGCCCCCGTGGATCAGTTGCAGATATTGCACGACGAATTCGACGTCGCGAATCGAGCCTTCTCCCAGCTTGACTTCCCCCCACGTCCGGCCGCTTTTGACCAGTCCCGCCTCGATCTTCTGCTTCATCCCCCGCACGCTCTCGCGGACCGCGTCAGGAGACGCGTTGAACAGGTATTGTTCGGCACGCTTCAGAAAACTTCTGCCCACGCTCATGTCGCCGGCGATGACGCGGGCCTTGAGCAGGGCCTGCTTTTCCCACAACTGGGCGCTGTTGGCGAGATACTCGAGATGGCTGTCGACCGACGAAACCAGCTCGCCCGCGCGGCCCCAGGGCCTTAAGCGCATGTCGACCCGGTACATGAACCCGACCTCCGACATGCTGGTCAGGGCCTTGATCAGCCGCTGTCCGACGCGCCAGTGGGCCGATGCATTCGTGTCTGCCAGAAAGAGGAGGTCGATGTCCGAGCTGTAGTTGAGCTCTTCGCCCCCCAGCTTCCCCATGGCGATGACCGCCAGCCCCTGCGGCGACACTCCTGACTGGGCATAGGCATGGTTCAGGCACGATTGCACGAGGGCATCGGCCAGCAGCGACAACTGCACGGTCACGCGGCGCAGGTCGAGCAGACCGAAAAAGTCGCAGGTCCCGATGCGCAACAGCTCCCACCGCTGAAAGCGGCGCAGCGCGTTGAGCTGCTCGTCGGGGTCGTCGATGCCCAGCATCGCTCCCTGGGCCTCGATGTGAAGCTGTTGGACACTCTTCAGTTCCGCCAGCCGCTTGTGCTGCGCGAGGCGGTCGAGGTGTCCGGGGGCGCACAACAGGATTTCGGTGAGAAACTGGCTCCCCACAAACAGGCGCACCAGGATCTCGACCGTGCGCGGGTTGTCGCGGAGGCTCCGAAACAGCACCGTCCGGTCGGGAACACTTTGTGCCAAGCGTTCGAAATTGATCAGCGCCTGGTCGGGCTGGGCGGTGTCAGAAAGAGCCAGCAGCAGCGTCGGCAGGCAGGCGGCCAGCAGGCCTGCCGATTCCCCGCTGCCGCTCGTCCGCCGAAGCCGTTCGAACGCGGCCGTGACGCCGGCAAAGCCGACCGGGGCCAGGAGAGCCGCCGCATGGGCCGCATCGGGCTGTTCGGTGAGAAGCTTTTTCAGTTCCTCGGGATTCGGGATCATATTCCTAATGGTGAGAGGAATTCGCCCCTTTGGCAAGGCCGTCAGCCTGACGTACTGGATTCGCCGCCACGAGCCTCCTAGACTGTCCCCCATGCGCACTCCCCACGCGTCCAAAGCGTCTTCCAACACCCTCCGTGCCGGAATGATCGGCATGGGAATGATCTTCGACGACACGTACCGGCCGTTCTTCGAGCGGGTCCATGCAGAAGGGTTGTACGACCGGCGGTTCGGGCTGGTCGAGGCGCCGCTCGTTGCGGTCGCTTCGCGGACGGGGGTGCGGGCCGACAAGTACCGGCAGGCCGCCATCGGGCGGATTACCCCCTTCGAAAGTTTCACCGGCGAAGACGCAGTCGCCAGACTTCTGAAAGCGGGGGTCGATTTCGCGTGCGTCGCCACGCCGGATGACCGGCACTTCGCTGCCGCTCGCCAGATTCTGGCCGCCGGCGTACATCTTCTCGTCGAAAAGCCGTCGGTGCTCTCGCTCGCCCAGCTTGACGAGCTCACGACCCTGGCCCGACGGCATCAGGTCCTCGCCAAGATCGTGTATCATAAGTTGCTCGATCCCGACCACAAGAAGCTCCGCACGTTCGTGGCCGACGGCGTGCTCCGGCATGTCAACAACGGCTATTGCTCTCTTCTGGAGCCGCGAAGCATCTCGGGAAGCCAGTTTGCCGAGTGGATCACGGGTCGCAACCCCGGCACTTATGTTGCCGTGCATTACATCAAGCTCATCGACTTCACGTTCGGGGGGTGGCTCAAGACGATCACGGCGACCGGCCAGCGGGGCATCGTCGGCGCCCCCGACGGCCCCACCTGGGATAGCTGCCAAATGCGGTTGATCTACGAGTATGCCTCCAACTCCTTCCCCCCCTTCGCAAGGGGGGGCCAGGTGGGGTCGCGTCGCGGTCGATCAGCCGTGAAAAAAACCAGAGACGCAGGCGGGCCGTCCGACGTGCCGGAGCAAGGCGCCACGCATCGCCAGGCCGCCTTCGACATCCACACCTCCTGGGTCACGCCCGACAACTTCCCCGGATACGTCGAGCAGGAAGTTCAGTTCCGGTTCGACAATGGCGTGTGGAACGGGCATTCGCGCAAGCGCGGCGTGGAATGCACCATCGAGGGCCAGACGCCGGGCGCGATCAAGATCACCCAGAACAACCATTACAGCGCCAAGTTTCTGGAACCGTGGGGAGAGCGCTCGCAGCGCGGCTACGGCGTGGAAGTGCTCGAGCGGTTCGTCCACGAGGCGGCGTACGTCGAGTTCGGCGGACCGGCGGAAAAGCGTCGAGAGCGCCTGGCGGAGATGGAGCAGCTCGTCTACAACGACCTCGCTGCCGACCGGCAGACGGTGGCCGCCGTCCAAGCCCTCGAAGCCATCCTCGAACGGCAGCACCAGGGCCGCCCGGACTGCGTCGTCCGCGCCAACGATCCCCGCGGCGGCCTCGTCCTCTACGAGCCCGGCGCGGCCGACCCCGAGATTCTCTACGAACCCCCTGTTTAGCCGCGGCGCTCGCCCCGCGCGTTGGCGTGCGCTCACCCCGCAGGGTTCTGCGCCGTATAGTCGAGGCTTTCGAGGAACTTGCGACCGGCGATGTAGTGCTTCGCCGGAATCTCCTCAATGCGATTCCGCAGTTTGGCAGTCATTTCCGCTGTGGCGGCGTGGATCTTATCGACGTTCATCGACCCGGAGTTCGTCTTCGCGCGCAGCTCGAACAGTTCGTCCAGCCGCGTTCTCTGGGGCGCGAAGTCGGGCCCTTTGAGGATGTCCGGCCAAGTGATCCGGCCGGTCACAGGGTCGAGCGCGTCGGGCCCCAGCGTTGCGGGCAGGCCGTCCTTGGCCGCGGCGGTCAGGGCGTCGGTCGAATGCTTGCCCCGCTCTTTCTGCCGTGCCTCGTACGCCTGCCGCTCTTCCTTCATCCTGAAGTAGTTCTGCGTCCACTTCTGCTTGTTGTCTATGTATTTGCTGCGGGCCTGCTCGTAATTCACCGCGGCCTGCGACTGAGCCCGAATCAGGTTGGCCATCCCACTCATGTAGCTGCCGGAGCCATTGCCGTACCGGCGATAGCGCGGATGATACCCAGCGCCGACGACCAATTGCGCGGGGGCGATGTCCAGTGGCAACAGGCCGGCGATGATCAGCAAGAAGAAGACAATCAGCGGGGCGCGCCTCATGCGAAACCTCCTCGTCTCTTTATGGCCATTTCCCGTTCGGATACCATGATCATTGTCGATGTGCTGGTGGTGGCGATCAAGGCGCGTTGGCGACACAGCCGCGAACCTGTCTGAAATGTAATCAGGAGTCGAATTCCATGAAGACTTTGCTTTCCGTCGCACTCGCCATACTGCTGATTCCGCCGGGGCTCGTTTTCTCCGCCGATGCTCGCGACATCGACACGCTGATCCGCGAGCTGCGGGCTATCAATCCGGATCGCCGCGCGAAAGCCGCCCAGGCGCTGAGCGAACTCGGTCCCCAGGCCGCGCCGGCGGTGCGATCGCTGATCGCGGCCGTAACCGACTCCAGCCGAATCGTGCAGATCGAGGCGCTGCTTGCGCTGGAACGGGTCGGTCCTGACGCGCGGGCGGCAGTTCCAGATCTCATCATGATTTTGAATCACGATCCGGCCGACCTTCACGCCGGGGCAATCGCTGCTCTGGCATCGATCGGTCATGACGCGCGCGACGCGGTCCCCACGCTGACGGACCTGCTGGAGGGTGAGGACGAAGAACTGGCCGTCTCGGCGGGGCTGGCCCTGGCGCGGATCCTTTCGGCAGAGAGCGACGGCCTTCGTCCGGTCATCCCTGTGCTGGTCAAGGCGCTCAAGAGCGAAGAAACGCATGTCCGCCGGGAAGCCGTTGCGGGTCTGGGGACCGCCGGGCAGGTCGCGCTCCCGACCCTGATCAAGCTCGTGAGGAACCAGGCGGCCGATCCCGAATCGGCGTGGCAGGCGGCGGCGGCCCTGCAGACCATGGGTCCGCTGGCTGAACCCGCCCTTTCGGTCCTCGTCGATGCGCTGCATTCGGACAGCGAAATGGTCGTCATTCACGCTGCCGGCGCGCTGGGAGCCATCGGCGCTGCCGCTAAGCCGGCCGTGCCGAACCTGAAAAAGCTTCTCACGACCGACAGCCCCGCCATCCGGGCACATGCGGCCAGCGCCCTGGGAGATCTCGGCCCGCCGGCCGGGCACGCCGTGCGCGATCTGGCGTCGGCGCTCGAAGACGGCGACGAGGGGGTCCGCCGCGAAGCGGCCGAGGCACTCGGTAAAATCGGCCCGGCGGCCAAAGACGCGGCTCCCGCGCTGATCCGGGTTTTGAGCGACGATGCGGGAGCCGTGACGGTTCACGCCGCCTGGGCGCTCAGCCGGATCGGTCCGGACGCCGTCCCGCCATTAATCGCGGCCCTCGAGAGCGACAAGAAACTGAGGCATCTGGTCGTCGTGATTCTGGGGGATCTCGGCGAAGCCGCGAAGCCCGCCGCGGGAACCTTGGGGGAGTTCCTGACCGATCCCGATCTCGACCCGGAATTCGGCCGCGAAATTCTGCTCACGCTGGCGCGAATCGGACCGGAAGCCAAAGAGGCCGTTCCGGTGCTGCTCAAGATTCTGGGGGACAAAGACCATCCCCTGCGGGCCGGCGCGGCGTACGCGCTGGCTAAGCTGGGCGCCAGGCAAGCGTTGCCGCTCCTGATTCAGGCGCTCCCCCGAGAGGACGATCCCGAAATGCGGGTCGTGGCCCCGATTGCGCTGGTGCTGCTGAGCCCCGACAGCGACCGCCTGGTGGCCCTGGCGCTTCCGCGCCTGATCGCCCTGCTGGCTGATGATTCAAACCTGGTACGGCACGAGGCGGCGGCGGCCCTGGCCCGCATCGGCGTCAGGGCCGCTGCGGCCGTCCCCGTTCTCGCCGCCGGCCTCGACGATCCCGATCAGGCGATACGCGAAGCGTATCTGGCCGCGCTGGCGGAGATCGGGCCAGAGGCGACCGCGGGCCTGCCGGCCATCATGAAATCCCTGGCCGACCCCGAGCTCGCCGTCCGTTATGCTGCCAGTTATGCGGTGGGAAAAATCGGCGCGTCGGCCCAGGCGGCGATTCCGCTGCTGGAAAAGAACTTGAACGATCGCGACGAATTCTTGCAGATCGCCAGCGCCTGGGCGCTGGTCAACGTCAATCCCCGCCTGCGCGACCTGCCCGAGCTGTGCGTGGGCCCCCTGACGCGGGGCCTGAAACGATCCGACCCGCGTGTCCGGATCCAGGCGGCCGAGGCCCTGGGAATGCTGGGGCCGGCGGCCGGCCCGGCGGGGCCGGCGCTGGAAGAGCTGGCCCGCGATCCCGACGAAACCGTCCGCAAAGCCGGCGCTGCGGCGCTTAAGAAAATCGCACGCTAGTGCTTTGTCACACTTTGATTTTCGGGTCGGTGATCGTCGCCTCTCGCTCCGCGAAAGGCGCGCCTCTTT
>JBLMWR010000494.1:0-5101 GCA_050257335.1 Deltaproteobacteria bacterium
CGCTACTGCGGAGATGCAGCCGTTCCCGGCAAGGGAGAGATCCTCAACTGGCGCCCGCGCAGTCCCTGACGCCATCGTCGTCGCCCCGTTCCACCAGAAAACAGGGCGGAGTTCAACCCTGGGCCCCGGTAGAACGACCCGGCGAGCGACTGGCACACGGGGGCGGCCTGTGGTTGGTAACCCTGCACAGCCGCTCGAAATTGCCAGGCCTGCTGCCGTCGAGAGCGCCAGCGGTATCAGTTCAGCGCGCCGACCGGGTTTCTGGCCGGCCTTTCCGGCTTCCTGGTCACTACGCCTTTTTTTCCACCAGGCGAACGCCCGTGGCGCAGGGCCCTTTGCGTCCCTGGCCGATGGTGTACTCCACCATCTGGCCTTCGCGGAGCTCTTCAAAGGACACGCCCTGAACTTCCGAGTGGTGAAAGAACAGATCCTCCTTCTCCCCTTCGACGAATCCGAAACCGCGATCCGAGACCAGCCGCTTGATCTTACCCTGTGGCATCTCTGCCCTCCTGAAAAAATCTGTGACCTCGGCAGACGGGGGGCTTCCGGTGAAGCCTCCCGCCGGCCCGAACAATCTACGAGCAGAGAGCCACAAAACCGAGGCGGGCACTTCGACGAAGAGCACTACTTCAGAACCTGCGGCACGACGAGAAGATCGGCTCGAACGGATCCGGACCTGCGTCTCGTTTCTACTCATCACGATTTCTCGTGACGCGGGGATTATACCTGTCTGCCTGCCGGCTAAGCAATGGCCCCGCTGTCCCCGAAAAAACGCCGCGAGATTTCCGGCATTTGCCGGGTGGCCTGCGCGAACCGGGCGACTTATAATAAGGTTTCAGGAGTTCCCCGTCGGGTTCACTCAGTGCGTGGCCCCGTCTATTGTCCGACTGTCCGGCTGGTTTCCGCGTTGGATCGTTCCGTGACGTTCCCGGCGATCGGCGATGCCGGGTTTTTGAGGTGGTCTCGATGAATCGCCCGCCTCCCGGTTCTGCCGGAAATTCAGACCCGACCGATGCGCTCGAAGGTGACCCGTCGGCCCCTGCGACGGAACTCGTCAACCGCATCGTTCGCGGCGATCGCGAGGCCCTCGCCGAGCTGTTCTTGATCTACCGGCCGCGCCTGTGGCGGATGGTGAACTTCCGCCTTCATCCGCGGCTGCACGGGCGCGTCGATGCCGACGACGTGCTGCAGGACGCCTGGCTGATGGCAGTCGACCGGATCGATTATTTTCTGCGGGATGCGTCGCACTCGAGTTTCATCTGGTTCCGCATGATCGTCCAGCAAACGCTGGTGGCGGTGCACCGCCGCCACCTCGGGGCCGAAAAACGCAACGCGGCGCGCGACGTGCCTGTTCACGGCGGGTGGGACGCCGATTCGACCTCCTCTTCGCTGGCGTTTCACCTCTCCGGGAGCTTCACCTCGCCCAGCAGCGCCGTCAGCCGCGCCGAACTGGCGCGCCAGCTCGACACAATTCTGCAGGGGATGAACGAGATCGATCGCGAAGTCCTGGCGCTGCGGCACTTCGAAGAGCTGACCAACCGCGAAACGGCCCGGGTGCTCAACATGTCGGAGCAGGCGACCAGCGGCCGGTACTTGCGGGCGCTGGGGCGGCTCAAGGAGATCCTGAAGATTGTCCCCGGATTTCTCGACGACCAGTCGGAGCACGGGCATTCGTTGCGCGAGCGGCTCCGCAACAGGCCCGCGACCGATTCTTCATGACGGCAGCCCCGATGAGCGACTCCCGCGATCCGTTCTCAGTCGACCTGCACGGCTTTCCCGTCGCCGCCGACCCCGAGCACTTTCGCGCCCGTGAACCGCTCGAGGTTCTGGTGAGCCGCTTCGCCGACGCCGTGCGGCGGGGGGAGAATCCGTCGATCGACGAATACGCGGCGCGATACGGTGAGTGGGCCGGCCAGATTCGCGAGCTGTTTCCCCTGATCCAGACCCTTGAACGCTGGAAGACCGACAAAGAGCTGGAGTGTCTGCGGCGCTCGGTTCCAGACGAGTTTCCGGTCCGGCAGGTGGGAAACTACCGTTTCGTTCGCGAGCTGGGGCGCGGCGGAATGGGAATCGTTTTCGAAGCGGTTCAGGAAGGTTCCGGCCGTCGGCTGGCCGTCAAGCTGCTTCCCTGGCGCTTCGCCGCCGACATGTCGCAATGGAAAGAGCGGTTTCACCGCGAA
The DNA here is from genome assembly GCA_050257335.1 of Deltaproteobacteria bacterium. Lineage (GTDB taxonomy): Bacteria > Planctomycetota > Planctomycetia > Planctomycetales > Planctomycetaceae > JACQFH01. The sequence continues at coordinate 2,181 of JBLMWR010000494.1, forward strand.
GCCACGACGATCGCCCGACTGCAGCACCACAACATCGTGCAGGTGTACGCCTTCGGGACGCACGAGGGGTACTGCTATTACGTCATGCAACTGGTCGAGGGGGTGAGCCTCGACTGGATCATCCGCCGCCTCCGCGAGACCTCCGATCTGGTCTATGTCGACGAGATTCGCCGGGCGGGGCGCGAAGATCGTGAACGCCTGCGGGGCGTGTCCGCCGCGCCTGCCGGACATTCATCGGGCGGCCTGCGCCACGATTCGTGGATCGACTTCGCGCACATCGGGGTGCAAGTGGCGCTGGCCCTGGCCCACGCGCACGAAAACGGCGTGCTGCACAACGACGTCAAGCCCGCCAACCTGCTGCTCGAACGGACCGGCCATGTGATCGTCACTGATTTCGGGATCGGGCGCCGCACGGACGGCGATCTGTCGCGCGAGGACGAGCACCCGACGGGCACCTTGCGGTACATGGCCCCCGAACGGCTCCGCGGGCATTGCGACGTCCGCAGCGACGTCTATTCGCTGGGCGCCACTTTGTACGAGCTTGTCACCCAGGCGCCGGCGTTCGGCGCCGGCGACCGCCGGCAACTGATGGAGCATATCACTCGCGGGCAGATGAGATCCCTTCGTGAAGTCGTTCCGCAGATTCCTCGGCCGATCGAAACGATCATTCTGAACGCGATCGCGGCCGATCCCCGCGAGCGATACCAGACCGCGCAGGCGATGGCCACCGATCTGTTGCGGTACATCAATGGCCTGCCGGTCTGCAGCACGCGCCCGGGATTTTTCCGCCGGGCCCTGCGCTGGTGCCGCCAAAGCCTTACCTTCGGGCGACGTCACTCCCCGTGATCGGCAGGATCGAAGCCGGGCGGCACGTTCTTACTTTTCCGAAGTGCGCGGCACGGCTTCGACACGGTTGCATCAGTTAAGCGGCGGCGGGCCTCCCTGCAGTCGCAGGCCGGCCTTCCAGGCCGGCCACAGTCATTGACGCAACCGTTTGGGCACTCGCGCGCGACCAATCGTGCAAACGAGCGCCTACGGACAAAGCCAAAGTCGTCGAATGGCCGGCCTGGAAGGCCAGCCTACGGTCCTACACCGGTTCTAGACAAAATTCAAAAAAATCAGGAATCTTTCGAATCGCGTGTTGAGACGCCGCTTGGAAATTCGTTTCCCTCTCCAGACGACCGGATGGCTCAAATCACTCGCCGCGTCGGATTCTCAGGAAACAAGGGGTAACTCCGATGTTCACGCGCGTTCGTCCACAACAGATTGCCCGGCCCCAGATCCGGAGGCCGCGGGGAATCGCCGCACTTCTGGGGGCGCTGCTGATCCTTACAACTTCGTCCGCTTTTGCACAACGTGGTGGTGCGGGCTGCGCCGGAATGTCGGGGATGTCCGGCAGTTCGGCCGGCGCCGGCGGCTTCGGCGCCTTCGGCGGTCCGGGGCTGGCGGGCGGTCCCGGGATCGCCGGCGGCTTTGGCGGAATGCAGAACGGCGCCGCGAACCCCGTCCAGATGATGGTCGCCGCCCGGCAGATTCAGGCCCTGCAGAGCGAATCTGGCTTTGCGCCTCTGTTCGGCGGAGACGAGTTCGAGGTGGACCACCGCACGGAGCTGGCGGCGCGGAAGGCCTTCCTCGCAAAGCAGGCGGCTGAGAGGAGACAGCGGTTGGCGGCCCGGAAGGAGAAACAATCGAAGCGGGTTTCTTCCCGCACTGCGACGAGCGCCACGAAATAGCCAACAAGGCACTGGCTGCTGCGGGTGGTGCAGTCTCTCCATTCTGCACCGCCCGGGCAGTCAGATGTAGCGATCGAGCAACTCGCCCTTCGGGAGCGGGGCCGGGCTGAGGGGAAAATGGCCCACAGTTGTACAACCCTCACCCCGGCTTCCTCCCCAAGGGCGAACTATTTTTTTATGGCCAGCGGCCGGTGTGCAGCCTTCCCGGCAGCCCAGATATCGACCGGCACCGCGTTCTGTTGCGCGCCCCCGGGCGTGCTCCGCCCCTCGGCAACGTAGTTCTCGAGCCGTTTCGTCAGCCGCGCCACGATCTCGGAATGTTGATCCTGCACGTTCCGCTGTTCGCCGACGTCTTCTGCCATATCGAAAAGCTGCACCAGGGGAAGCGTGCTGGCGTCGTCTCGCCCCGGCCGGGGAACACTCCAGCCCCCGGACCCGGGGCAGAGAGCCAGCTTCCATGAGCCTTCGCGGATCGCGAACGAGCCGTTGGCCGAGTGATGGACGACGGCCGATCGGGACGGAACGCCCGGCTTCCCGAGCAACGTGGGAAGGAAGCTCACGCTGTCTTCACCGGCCTCGGCCGGCAGCTTCGCCCCCACAATTTCGGCGCACGTCGCCAGAAAATCGGTGAGGCACACCAGCCGGTCGCTCGTCATGCCCCCTTTCACTCGTGCCGGCCAGCGGACGAGCAGAGGCACATGGTGCCCGCCTTCGTAAATATCCGCCTTATGCCCCCGAAAGACATAATTGGGATTGTGCCCTTTCGCCCGCAACTCGTCGAATTGCGCGTACGGGGAACAGCCGTTGTCGCTGGCCACGATGACCAGCGTGTTCTCGGACAGCTTGTGGTCGTCGAGCGCCGCCAGCACCCGGCCGATTCCTGCATCGGTCTGCATCACGAAGTCGGCGTAGGCATTCAGCCCGCTCTTGCCGCGCCATTCCGGAGTCGCCGCGATCGGCGTGTGCGGCGATGCCAGAGGCAGATACAGAAAGAACGGAGTCCCCTGGCGCGCGCCGGGGGCCCGCCGGGCGATGTACTCGACCGCCTTCCCCGTTAATGTCGGAAGAACGGCGTCCGCTTCGAATTCGGGTGCTCCGGGGCCCTTGCGGGTCATGTCTCCCGCGCGGCCCAGCACCATCGGAAAGACCTTCTCGGCCGTCGGCAGAACGGCGACATGGTCGTTCTCG